>CABPCX010000249.1 GCA_902406135.1 uncultured Eubacteriales bacterium | reverse complement strand
GCAGAAACAACACTCAATAACTTTGAAGCATCTCTCAAAAATGAACCCGACCCTAAGAATACTCTTACAAAGAGAGAAAGATAATAAAAAACCCCGTATTTTAAATACGGGGTTTTTATTATTTATCTATTCTGTATGCGGTCACCTGCCATAGGCCGGAAGTTTCCTCATAGGGGATATTTTCCGTTATGAGATAAACCGATATGCCTTTTTCGGCACAGCTGACAGATACCTCATGTTTTGTTTCCGATATTTCCGAAACGGTGTAGTCATAGCCTTTTTCTGATTTTATTCTTATGTTTTCTTCCTTTTCCAGACTGTCCAAAAATGTCATTATGACGTTATCTTCGTCAAAACTTCCGGTCATATGGCCGTTATCAATGGCGGTATAGGATTCTTCGTCATATACCGGGAATAAAACGGATATAAAAAATTCTCTGAATGAAGGGCTTAAGGCAAAGGCCGTTGAAAATATTAGGGCGGATACAGCCGCCGCGGCTATAAGGGCTTTTAAAAGAACCTTTTTCTAGGCTTATATTCCAGGGCGTCATAAATAAGGCTTTCGTCTATTCCGCCCAGCATATAGCAAAGCTGTTTTCCTGTCATAGGCTGTAACCCTCCTTTATAAGATACCGTTTAAGTTCCTTTATTGTCCTGTATAAAAGGGTTGTTATCCGGGTTTCACTCATACCTGTCTGCTGGGCTATTTCCCTTATTGTGAAAAAGTAAAAATACCGTTTTATGAAAACCGCCCTTGTGCCGTACTTTTGCTTTTTGAGGAAGCTGTTTATGGTATTTATAAGTTCCTTCTCCTCATATTCCGATAGGGGGCTTTCAGTGCCGGAGACACATTCGTTAAGCTCCGATATGGATATGACTGCGTTTTGATTTCTTTTGGCAGAGCTTAAGTATTCATATTTTTTTAAAGCAAGATTTCTGGATACCCTGCATATAAAAGCCGAAAAGTACGACGGCCGCTTAGGCGGCATAAGTCTCCATAGCGAAAAGTAGGTGTCATTGACGTTTTCTTCTGCATCGGAATTTTGGGCAAGTATATTAAAGCTGATTTTTCTTAACAGATTTCCGTATTTGGTTCCTGTTTCCGTAATGGCTGACTGGTCCCTCTGCCAGTAAAGTTCGATTATTTCCGTATCTTTCAATTATGACACCTCCCATAAAAGACTGTTCATATATTAAGTACGGTTTCGGGTATAATATATCACAAAAAAACCACTGTTTTAAACAGTGGTTTTTGTTTTTACATGGTATGGGCGAATTTCATAAACTGTATGGTATCGCTGTTATGTCTTTTGTTTTTACGCCAGATAACGCCGATTTCTATGGGAATAGGCGGATTGATGGGAATAGCACACAAATCCTTATCATCCTTTACCACATCTTCTATAAGAAAGGCGCATACAGCCCCTTCCTTAACAAGATTTTTCATGGTCACTATCTGGTTTGAATATAATATTACTTTAGGTTCTGCGCTTATTTCCGCAAACCTGCTTCGTACAAATTTGTTTTGAAAGTATCCGTTTTTAAAAAGTATTATGTTTTCATCCTTTATTTCTTCAAATGTTACGCTTTTTCTTCCTGCCAGCGGATGGCCTTTTCCCACACAGAAAAGAAATTCCGTACTGCATATATGCTCTATATGAATATCCGGTTTCTTTATGCCGTTTGTTATTATGACCGCCAAATCAAGGGTATCATTCTCCACGGCAAGAAGCATTTCGGGAGAGCCTCCTTCTATGAGCTCCAGCTGGATGTTGGGGTATTTTTCTTTAAAGGCGCAGAACATTTTAGGAAATAAAAAGGTGCCTATCATAGGCGGAATACCTATTTTTATCTGTTTTTTTCTGTTGCCGAGCTCTGACATGGCATTTTGAGTGCTTTCCACCAGCTCAAGTATTTTTGTGGCCTGGTCCAAGAAATACAGACCTTCTTTAGTCGGCGACAGCCTGTTGTTTATCCTGTGAAAAAGATTTACGGCAAATTCGTCTTCCAGCTCCTTTATGGCGCTGGAAACCGATGGCTGGGTCACATGCAGTTCTTCGGCGGCCTTTGTAACATATCCGTAGTTGCATACGGCGGTAAAATATTTCAGCTGATACAGCTTCATAATTATTCACCGTCGGGTTTCTTTTCGTGAACTATGAGCTCGAATATATCGGGTCTTGCATAGTGTCCGATGCAGTCAAAGTCAGCTTTGCCCTGAGTTATCTGGTCAAGGTCCAAATCAGCTATAAGTATTTCCTCTCCTCCGAAGGCGGGTCCTGCCACATATTCACCGAAAGGATTTATTACGCAGCTTCCTCCGCGGCACATAACATCGGGCTGAGCCTCAATTTCAGCATAGCCGTAAAGGTCTGTGGGGTACATGCTCTTTTCCATATACTGATTACAGCATATAACGAAGCAGCGTCCCTCGATGGCGATATGTCTTAATGTTGCCTGGAAAGTATCTCTCTGGTCGGCTGTGGGAGCAAGATAGAGTTTTATGCCCTTCTGATACATGGCCGCTCTTGCCAGGGGCATATAGTTTTCCCAGCAGATGAGGGCGCCCATCTGGCCGTAGGGAGTGTCAACGACTGTAAGTGTGCTTCCGTCGTCCTGACCCCATATATATCTTTCCGAGCCTGTGGGTTTAAGCTTTCTGTGACGTCCGAGGAATGTTCCGTCAGGGCCGAAAAACAGCATACAGCAGTGAAGAGTACCATCAATGTTTTTTCCGTCCTTTTCGGTAATACCCATTGCAAGGTATACATTGTTTTCGGCGGCAGCCTTGGCAAGAATATCTACCTCAGGTCCGGGCACCGCAACGCAGTTATCATGGAAACGCTGGAAATCCTTTCTTCCTTCCATGGTTCTGGCTCCGATATTAAAGCCGAATGTAAGTCCTCTGGGATATCCGGGAATAAATGTTTCAGGGAAAACAACGATATTTGCGCCTTTCTGGGCAGCTTCTTTGATAAGGCCTAAGGCTTTCTCCAATGTTTTCTCCAAATCGAATACTACAGGAGCAGCCTGTACCACCGCTACTCTTACTGTTTTTGCTTTTTCACTCATAAAAACACTCCTTTCATACATCGTGATATATTCATTATATAAAATATATTTGT
>CABPCX010000248.1 GCA_902406135.1 uncultured Eubacteriales bacterium | reverse complement strand
AGTTTGAAAACGAGGAGCCCTTCAATAATTTATACTGGGATAAATTTGACAAAGGCATATATGTGGACATCACTACAGGAGAGCCGCTGTTTTCTTCTGCGGATAAATATGATGCAGGCACGGGATTTCCTGCCTTCAGAAAGCCCATGGACCCAAATGTTATAAGGGAGCTTCCAGATGTAACGGACCCACTTCTTACCCCCGCGGCCATAAGCCGCGTCGGTATGTGCTATCTCGGACATATTTATGAGGACAAAGGCAGAAAGCACTACAGCATAAACAGCGCTGCACTGATGTTTATTCCCGAAAACGAAATGGACGAAAAGGGCTACGGATATATTAAAAACCATATTAAACTTTAAAAGGCGGAAATTTCCGTCTTTTTCTTTTTATAAAATGGTATTGACTTTTTTTATTAAAGTTATATAATAAAACAGTTAATTTTTTTAACTACAAATATAAAGGAGATTAGAATGAAAAGCAAAAGCATACTTAAGAAAGCCGCCGCTGCCATAATTGTGGTACTAATCATAGCTGCAGCTGTTTTATGGAGTTTATTCGGAAATCTTATCCGTACACTCAACAGCATCGAAAGAATCGGTGATACGCAGCTTTTTACAATGGATTTCAAAGGTGATTACGGTTTTGACGAATTTCTCGAGACAGGTGCTTCTACGGATACGGAACTTATAAACTTTATCGTAGGACAGCTTCTTCATGGAATACCCCTTGAATTTGACCTTCCTGACCTGGGATGCAGTACATTTGCATCAAAAACTCCCGACGGAGATGTGGTTTTCGGAAGAAACTTTGATATGTACTATTCACCTGCGCTTCTTGTGCGCACTGAGCCTGACAACGGATACCGTTCCATGAGCATGGTAAATCTTGCGTACATAGGCTACGGAGAGGATAAACTTCCTCTTGATATGAAGTCATCATTCCTCAGTCTTGCGGCTCCCTACACTCCCCTTGACGGAGTAAACGAAAAGGGTCTTGCTGTCGGAGTGCTCCTTATAGACACAGAGCCGACAAATCAGCAGACCGATAAAGTGGACATCACTACCACAACAGCCATAAGAATGATGCTTGACAAATGCGCTACGGTTGATGAAGCCGTTGAAATGCTTAAAAATTACGATATGCATTCTTCAGCAAACAGCTGCTATCATTTCCAGATAGCCGACGCATCAGGCAAGAGCGTAGTTGTTGAATATATAGGAGACGAAATGAACGTCATCGAAACGGAGGCTGCTACAAACTTCCTTCTTACACCCGGTGATTATCCCTTTGGCAAAGGCCAGGACAGATATGACACCATCGTAAGAATGCTTGCAGAAAACAAATATTCCGTAAGCGAAGAAGAAGCCATGGAAATACTTGAGGCAGCAAAACAGGAGCCCTCTCCAGAAAAGGACAGCAGTACTCAGTGGAGCTGTGTTTATAATCTTACAGACCTTACCCTTGATGTGGCAGTAGGCCGCGATTATGAAAACATATACGAATTTTCTCTCAATGAGCAGTAACCTGCTTTGAGAAAGTTCAGACATATATTCGTTTGGGGCGAAACATTTTGGTATCGTGTGAGCGGTACCGAAGGGGAGCTGGGAAACCGGCTCCCCTTTTTCTTTTTATTTTTGCATATAAAAAGAGCGGAATATTAAAATTCCGCTCTTTCGCCCTTTATAGGGCAACTCCCCCAAAACACGGCATTTGGCACCGTGCGGCCTTTATTCGGCCTGTTTTATATCCCCCTCAAACAATTCTCTGTTTTTTCTCAATTCAGCTATATACTTATCAAAATATATTTTCGTAACTATGGCATTTATACCGCTGTGCAGAAGGTCCTTTGCTCCCGATTCGGTTTTTCCGGATTTTTCGATGGTATCCGTTATGCCAAAGGCGTATTTTATAGTATTTTCAAATTCGTCACAGAAATAATTATAGGAAGTTTTTATGTCATAATTTATTTTCTGTACATCAAACATAAGCCTGATGTCTTCAAGTGGTGCCGCCAGTTTTATGACCGATACAAATATAAGCTCGGCTATCTGGCTGTTATAGTACTGCTTTTTTAACGGTGCCTGCACAATTTTATGCTTGACGTAATTGCTTATCATAGACGCTGTGATTTTTGCCTCTCCGAGAGGAGCAAGATAAAAATTAATATACTCTACCACCTGTTCCAGATACAGCCCTACGTTGTCAATCTCGTCAAAGCGAGGCAGTGCAAAGTCTGCTATGGATTCAGCTATTTTTTCTCTTAATATAATATTTTTCATATAATAATTTTATCATCGGTTTTAATCATCGTCAATATATGGAGTGCATATTTATTATATAAGTTTTTCAAAAACCGTTGACGTAGTATATATTAGAGTTTATAATCAGGATGTATTTCCACTTGAAACCATTTGAAATTAAATACCGAAAGGCGGATATAAATGAGCAGAAAAGTTATCGTGGCAGAATCAGGCTGTGATATGCCTAAAAACCTTGTCAATGAATATGATATAAAAATCGTACCCATGCACGTTGCCATGGGCGGAAAAAACCTCAATGACGGTGAATTTCCCGTAACGGAAGTTTTCAGCTACTACAACAGCACAAAAAAACTTCCCACAACCAGCGCCACCAGTCCCGATGAATACAAAACCATGTTTGAAAGCATCCATGAAAATGCCCCCGATGCCCAGATTATACATCTCTGTTATTCGGCGGTTACAACGGCTACCTATCAGAATTCCCTCATAGGCAGTGAGGATATGGATTATGTTACCCACATCGACACAAAGGGCGTTACAGGCGGACAGAGTGCCGTTATACTTAAAATGGCCGAATTTTTAAGAAAAAATCCCGATGCTTCCATTGAGCATATCAAAAAAGAAGCCGATTTCTGGATTACCCGCTCAAGATGTGCATTCTTCCCCGGAGATTTGGACTATCTGAGGGCCGGCGGCAGAGTTTCAAACGCGGCTTATATAGGAGCAACAATATTAGGCTTAAAGCCCCTTATAGAAATTCTGGACGGCAAGCTTGTGGGAACAAAAAAATACCGCGGTTCAAGAGACAAGGTATGCAAAAAGTTCCTTACTGAATATCTCAAGGAAAACGCCCTTGAAAAGGAATCTATTTACTTT
>CABPCX010000247.1 GCA_902406135.1 uncultured Eubacteriales bacterium | reverse complement strand
TTAAACCCGATATAGCCGCCGTAATGAACGAAGAAATGGCGGAAAAACTTAAAGAGAGAGTAAAAGACTGCGGCACAAAAATATTAAGCGGTATTGACGGACTTATTGAAGCGGCAGTTTATAAAGAATCTGATACAGTCGTTACTTCTGTTGTAGGAAATATAGGAATAGTGCCGACATTTGAGGCCATAAAAGCCGGTAAAAATATTGCACTGGCCAATAAAGAAACACTTGTTTCTGCCGGTGAGCTTATAATAAATGCGGTTAAAAAATACGGTGTTAAGCTTTATCCCGTAGACAGCGAACATTCGGCTATTTTCCAATGTCTCAGAGGTAATGAAGGCAATAAAATAAGAAGAATACTTCTGACCGCATCCGGCGGACCTTTCAGAGGAAGAAAAAGGGAAGAACTTTTAAATGTAAGAGCAGAGGATGCCCTTAAGCATCCTAACTGGAGCATGGGAAAGAAAGTAACTATCGATTCAGCCAGCCTTATGAATAAGGGCCTTGAAGTAATTGAGGCTAAATGGCTCTTTGGTGTCGATGTTGAAGATATTGAGGTACTTATACATCCTCAGAGCATAGTACATTCTGCTGTGGAATATGAAGACGGAGCAGTCATAGCTCAGATGGGCGAGCCTGATATGAAAGTTCCTATACAGTATGCTCTCACATATCCTAAAAGAGTTAAAAACAGCTTTCCGAAGATAGATTTTGCAAAGAGAAACAGCCTCACCTTTGAAAAGCCCGATATGGATACTTTCAAATGTCTTTCACTGGCCTATAGAGCCATCAAAACAGGAGGCACAATGCCAACTGTAATGAATGGAGCCAATGAAATGGCAGTGGCAGCTTTTCTTGAAAATAAAATAGGCTTTTTGGATATAGCTGATATAATAGAAAAAACAATGATGTCATATAATGTTAAATATGACTATACGGTTGAAGACCTGGTGGAAGCGGATAAATGGGCAAGAAATTTTTCAAATAATCTAATAATGACTAAGGAGAATTAAAAATTGTCGATAATTATAGCTATAATAGTATTTTCGATTATAATAATTGTCCATGAATTAGGACACTTTTTTGCTGCTAAAAAATGTGGTATTCGTGTTGAGGAATTTTCTGTCGGTATGGGACCGCTTATCGTCTCAAAGAAAAGGGGAGAGACAGAATACTCTTTAAGAGCTTTTCCTATCGGAGGATACTGCAAGATGCAGGGGGAAATGGACGATGAGGAATACAGTGATATGGTAGACCCGGATTATGAAAAATCCCGTTCATTCAATCAAAAGAGTGTTATGCAGAAAATAGGGGTTATTTTTGCAGGACCGGCAATGAACTTTGTTCTTGCTTTCATCCTTGTATTTATACTTCTTGGAGTAAACGGTTTTCTTGTTCCTGAAATAAACTCTGTAGTTGAAAACAGCCCGGCCTATGAAGCAGGACTTCAGGCAGGAGATAAAATCGTAAAGGTAAACGGCGAGAGAATATCCATTTATCAGGATTACTATGTTGCCCTTGCCACAAGAAGCTCGGACAGTGCAGTCGATATGACTGTTTCACGAGACGGAGAAAAGATATCAGTTTCCATTACGCCCGAATACAGTGAAGAAACGGGCAGATATATGCTTGGATTCAGTTTTGACGGCAGATATGGACTTTTTTCCGATGAAATTGAAGGCTATGAAAGGTCCAGCATAATTGAAACCATAAAGACGGATATAGGAATGATGGCCTATTTTGTTAAAAGCGTAGTCAGTGGACTGGTACAGCTTTTTACATTCCAGGTTAAATCCGAAGATGTATCAGGCCCCATAGGAATAATAAATACCATTGGCGATACCTATGAAGCGGGTATGGTATATGGCGTAAAAGATGCTATACTAAATCTTTTTGCGCTTTCAGCCCTTCTTAGCACAAACCTTGGTGTTTTCAACTTATTTCCCATACCTGCGGTTGACGGAGGAAGACTTGCATTCCTTATCGTAGAAGGAATAAGAAAAAAACCTGTAAATCCCGAAACCGAAGGAAAAATACACCTTGTGGGATATGTTATGCTTATGGTATTTATGGCGTTTATTGCATTTAATGATATAGTTAATTTGGTACGGTGATAAAAAATGAGCTGCAAAAGAAAAATGACTAGAGAAATAAACATAGGCGGCGTGAAGATAGGAGGAAATAATCCTATTGCCATTCAGTCCATGTGCAATACTGACACAAGAGACGTAAAGTCAACTGTTGAACAGATTAAAAAACTTGAAAAGGCAGGCTGCGAGATAATAAGAGTTGCAGTACCTGATATGCAGGCGGCAGAATGTATCAGAGACATTAAAAAAAGCATAGACATTCCGCTGGTTGCTGATATACATTTCGATTACAGACTTGCTCTTAAATGTATGGATAACGGAATTGATAAAATAAGAATAAATCCGGGAAATATCGGCAGTGCTGACAGAGTTAAGCAGGTTGCCGATATGGCAAAAAAGAACCATATAACCATAAGAGTAGGTGTTAACTCAGGTTCTCTTGAAAAAGAACTTGTAGAAAAATACGGCGGTGTAACACCTCAGGGACTTGTTGAAAGTGCCCTTAGACACGTTAAGCTTTTGGAGCAAAATGATTTTTATGATACAGCCATTTCAATAAAGGCTTCAAATGTTCCTTTTTCGGTAGAAGTCTATGAGCTTCTGTCAAATACCGTGGACTATCCTCTTCATGTAGGAATAACTGAGGCAGGTACAGTCTGGGGAGGAACAATAAAGTCAGCGGTTGGTATCGGAGCCATTCTTTCAAGGGGAATAGGTGATACCATAAGAGTATCACTTACAGGCGACCCCGTGGAGGAAATATATGCCGCTAAAGAAATACTTAAAGATTTGAATCTTCGTAAATTCGGCGTTGAGTTTATTTCATGTCCCACATGCGGAAGAACAAGCATTGACCTTATAAAAATAGCCAATGAGGTTGAAAGCAAGATAAAGGATATAGATAAAAATATTAAAGTTGCGGTTATGGGATGTGCCGTAAACGGTCCCGGAGAGGCAAGGGAAGCCGATATCGGAATTGCCGGAGGACACGGAGAAGGACTGATATTTAAAAAGGGAGAGATACTCAGAAAAGTTCCCGAAGAAAAGCTTGTAGATGAACTTCTTAAGGAAATAGCTCTCCT
>CABPCX010000246.1 GCA_902406135.1 uncultured Eubacteriales bacterium | reverse complement strand
CCGCCTATTACTACAAGACCGTCAAGACCAAGAATATTGTAAATAGCTGCGGCCCTTGAAAGTCCTTCCTCAGTCATCATTTCAGGGCAGCGGGCCGTATGTAAAATGGTGCCGCCTCTGTTCATAATGTCTGAAACATCTTTTGATTTAAGCTCGGTGATATCTCCGTTTATAAGTCCGATATATCCCTTGTGTATACCTATCACTCTGCAGTTTTTATTTATACCAGTTCTTACAACGGCTCTTATGGCCGCATTCATTCCAGGTGCGTCTCCGCCGCTGGTAAGTATACCTATTTTAAGCTGTCCGTTTTCCATAAAACTGCCTCCCTATCTGTATTTAACAACAACATTTTCATCTCCGAGGCATTTTTTTAGCTCCGTGAGCATTTCCTCGGTAATATTGAGCCAGTAGTTTTCATCAGTTCGATATTTCTTTCCGCTGGCCTTATCATTTATATATAAAGGCACACTGCCATGGTTTTGTTCAACTATGTGCCTTACAGCATCAAACGCAACGCCCTCTTCCAGTACGATGCCTATGCTGACAGCCTTTGGCTTCGGCTGTTCGTCAATTTTATCAAAAGGAATTATATTTTCGCAGACTATCCTGGGAGCTTCTCCCTCTGATATGGCAGCTCGTCCTTCTACTATTATAACCTTATCTTCATAAAGATATTTACTGAATTTATCATAAGTCTTAGGGAATATTATGACCTCTGTACTTCCTGTCATATCCTCAAGCCTTATAAATGCCATCTGCGAATTATTCTTTGTAAATTTTACGCTTTTATCTGAAATAAATCCGCCTATTTTTATTTTCTGTCCGTCCTTTATGTCACTGAGACCTTCCTCAATGTTGCTTTCAAGGAAATCAGAACAATGGACACTTACTTTCTTGTCCAAAACATCGATAAATTCAGCAAGAGGATGTCCGCTAATATATATGCCTAAAACAGCCTTTTCGTTGGCAAGCCTTTCTTTTTCAATAAATTCTTCAACGGGTTCAAAATTATCCTCCGTGACTGAACTGTCACCTCCGCCGTCTAAATCAAATAGATTAAGCTGGCCTTCTATATTATTCCTTTTAGACTGTATAAGTCCATCCATTTCGGATTTATATACATTTATATACTGTTTTCTTGTTCCTCCAAAGGAATCAAAGGCTCCGGCATATATAAGGTTTTCAACCATTCTTTTATTTATTTCCTGGCCCGTCATTCTTGTGCAGAAATCCGTAAGTCCTTTAAAGTTTCCGTTTTTCTCTCTTTCTTTGACAATGGCCTTAACTCCCGGTATGCCTACACTCTTAATTGCCGCAAGACCGAATCTTATCATATTTCCCGAAACCGAAAATCCCGCGAATCCTTCATTTATATCCGGTGGCAGAAGTTTTATGCCCATATTCTTGCAGTCGTTTATATATCCTGCGATTTTAGGCGTATTGTCCATTACGGATGTCATAAGAGCCGCCATAAACTCTACCGGATAGTGGCATTTCAGCCAGGCCGTCTGATAGGCTACTACCGCATAGCAGGCCGCATGGCTTTTATTAAAGGCATATTTTGCAAAGTCCGTCATTTCGTCAAATATCTTTTCGGCTGTTTTCTCCGGTATGCCGTTTGCAAGGCATCCCGGCACATCGCCTTCGATACCGTAAACGAAGTTCTTTCTTTCCTCTGCCATTACCTTGGCCTTTTTCTTACTCATAGCCCTTCTTACAAGGTCACTTCTTCCAAGGCTGTATCCCGCAAGCTCTCGCACTATCTGCATTACCTGCTCCTGATACACTATACAGCCGTAGGTGTTTTTAAGTATGGGCTCAAGCTTTGGAGAAGTATACTGTATTTCTTCCCCGCTGTTTTTTCCCTTAACATATTTGGGGATAAAGTCCATGGGTCCCGGTCTGTAAAGGGATATTCCCGCTATGAGGTCCTCAAGCCTTGTGGGCTTCAGTTCCTTCATGAACTGTTTCATACCTCCGCTTTCAAGCTGGAATACACCTTCCGTCTTTCCCTGAGATATAAGTTCATATACCTCCGGGTCGTCATCGCCTATATTGTCTATATCCACATCTATGCCGTAGTTTCTTTTTATTTCCTTTACCGCGTTTTCCACAACGGTAAGGGTCCTCAGTCCGAGGAAGTCCATCTTAAGTATGCCAAGCTCCTCAAGGGTCGTCATAGTAAACTGGGTAGAAGCACCCTTATCCGACATATATAAAGGAACATAATCCACTACGGGCTTTCCGCATATTACAACTCCGGCAGCGTGGGTGGATGCATGTCTTGGCAGTCCCTCAAGCTTTCTGCTCATATCAATGAGCTTTCTTGTGTCCTCGTCATTTTCATATTCATTTTTAAGCTCAGGATTCATAACAAGAGCTTTATCAATGGTCATATTCAGTTCCGAAGGAATCATCTTGGATATCCTGTCGGCATCTGCATAGGGCACATCAAGGGCTCTTCCCACGTCTTTTATGGCTGCCCTTGCGGCCATGGTTCCAAAAGTAATTATCTGCGCAACCTTGTCACTGCCATACTTCTGAGTAACATAGTCTATTACTTCCTGTCGTCTTTCGTCGGAAAAGTCCACGTCTATATCGGGCATACTTACACGCTCGGGGTTCAGGAATCGTTCAAATATCAAATCATATTTTATGGGGTCTATGGTCGTTATATCCAACGAATAAGCAACCACGCTTCCCGCGGCGCTTCCCCTTCCAGGTCCGACTGTTATGCCGTTGTCTTTTGCAAACTTGATATAGTCCCATACAATAAGGAAATAATCCACATATCCCATTTTTACAATGGTATCAAACTCATATTTAAGTCTTTCCTTAAGTTCGTCACTGGGGTTGGGATATCTTTTCAAAAATCCATCATATGTTATTTTTTTAAGATATTCCTCGGCAGTATATCCTTCCGGCACCTCATATTTAGGAAGCTTCAGTTCGTGGAAAGTAAATTCAACATTGCATCTCTCGGCTATTTTTTCCGTATTCTCCAGTGCCTCGGGAACATAGGAAAACAGTTCATACATTTCTTCCGCACTTTTTAGATGATAACAGTTTCCTTCATATCTCATCCTGTTTTCATCATTTACCGTTTTTCCTGTCTGTATGCACAAAAGCACGTCATGGGCTTCCCAGTCTTCCTGCCTTATATAATGTACGTCA
>CABPCX010000245.1 GCA_902406135.1 uncultured Eubacteriales bacterium | reverse complement strand
GCCGCCATAACGGACAACGGCATCTGTTTTTCGCATACAGGATAAAACCGTTCGCGCAATGCTTTGCAGCACGATATCCCCTGTATCGTGGCCATAATTATCATTGATATGCTTAAAATCGTCCACATCTATTACAGCCATCGCTTGCATATCATCTGCGCCTTGAAAAAACTCGTCATAATAGCGGCGGTTGTAGACATTGGTTAAGGAGTCAATATATAATAATTGCGGGCGCTGCTGTTCGCGAGATGGGCAGGTGCGTTTTTCATTCAAAAACAACCTGTCATAATCTATAATATCTCTTACATCTTGAATACTTTTCGTCTCCTGTTCAGAAGAGGTATCCATAAGCTCACTTTCAAGTGTATCGGCGATTTCTTGCAGACACAGCAAAAGAGTAGGATTAAATGCACCACATTGTCCTTCTAAAATCATTTTCAAAGCTTCTTCATGCGAATAAGCTTTCTTATAGCATCGCTCACTGGTCAAGGCATCATATACATCGGCCAGCGCAACTACCTGAGCGGCTATAGGAATTTCTTCTCCCTTTAATCCGTCTGGATAACCATTGCCGTCATATCTCTCATGGTGCCACCGGCAGATCTCAGTAGCTATTTTGACAAGCGGAGCTTCCTGCCGTTCAACGGGCAGGTTCAGCAGCATATCGGCGCCGACCACCGAGTGCGTTTTTATCACTTCAAACTCCTCTGCCGTAAGACGTCCGGGCTTATTCAAAATCGCATCTGGAATTGCAATTTTCCCAATATCATGTAACGATGAGGCAATAGTTATTAAATTAATATCTGGTTTTGACAAATGGTATTTGTCCGTACGCCGAACCAACTGCTTTAGCAAATATTTTGTAATGGTATTGACATGCAGTACATGGCGCCCGCTTTCTCCATTCCGGAATTCCACAATATGAGACAGGATTGAGATCATCAGCTTATTATTCTTTTCCTGCTCATAAAATTGTTCTGTAATAATCTCCTCAAGGCTGCTGCCGTGCATATAAAAGCATCGTATTAGAAATTCGGCGCTGGACAATAGTCGAATCGAAAGGACGGCTGATATAATCAAAAGCCCCCAAGTCGTAGGCTCGCTTTATATTCTCGGGGGAATCATCAGCAGAAATCATAATAACAGCGAAGCTGTCATTCCAGTGGTATTTGTTTATGTAAGCTAATACTTCAAATCCGTCCATTTCAGGCATCATAATGTCAAGAAGCAGAAGGGAATAATCTGCTCTTTGCCTTGAAAGGAGAGAAATTGCTTCTACACCATTAACAGCCTCTACCACGTCGTACTGTTCTTCCAAGATATCTAATAAAAGAGCACGATTCATTTCTGAATCGTCCACAATTAAAATTTTCTGTTTTTCCATAGTTCTTAGACTCTTTTCCTTAACAATTTTACGATTTTATTATAAATGGTATCCTTATATCTTGGCAATAACCATATTGGTAAGGTGTGCAAATAGGTCGATCCTTTTAATACTGACAAAATTGGTTTGTCCTGCTATAATTCAGACAGAGAGAGGGCGAGTTATGAACCCACAAGAAACAAAATTTGCATTTATATATAATGAAATTAAGCAGGGTATTTTGGAGGGCCATATACCCCCTGGAAATGCCTTGCCATCTTCAAGGATATATTGTGAGCAATTTCACGTAAGCAGATATACGATTAACCGCGTGTTTGACGCATTGCGGGCAGAAGGGCTGGTTGATATTCAGCCTCGTCTTGCGCCGATTGTTGTTTCGACAAAAGATACCTGTAATTCATCAAATACGGTTTTTGAGATTTTAAAACAAAAGGAAGGCATTTTACAGGTATATCAGACTTTTGCTTTAATACTGCCTTCACTTATGGTTTTTGCTTTGCAGGGGTGTGATGTGGAGATCATGCCCCACTATAAACAGGCTATGAAAGCATTGCGTTTGGGACATGCTCCTGGTGGATGGCGTTTTTCTAAATTATTAGGATATGATATATTAAGAATCGGTGGTAATTCCCTATTCAGCGAACTCTATTCTACATTTGGCCTTTATAATAAGCTTACATTTTTTACAGAAGATTCTCCTTATTTCTCTGAACACTTTTTACAAGGGCCTGTATCTGCAACCAGTGTTATTATAGATATATTAAAGGGCGATGATCCGCTCACAAAGTACAACCAGTTATCCAGTATGTATCAAAAACTTACAGATTCCATTGAGAATACGTTAAATTACCTGTCAGAGACCACTCCCCAATGTCCTACCCAAACTGGTTTGAAGTTTTCGTGGAATCCCATGCGTGGTCAGGATTATTATTACTCAAAAATTATTGATGACCTGAATCTAAAAATTGGCCTTGGGGAGTATTCTGTTGGAATGTTTCTTCCATCTGAAAAGCGACTGGCCAGCCAGTACGATGTCTCTATATCGACGGTTAGAAAGGCATTGTCAGAACTCGAACAAAGAGGTTTCGTAAAGAAATTAAATGGTAAAGGCACTATAGTTATAGAACCTGATGATACGAAACTTCATCAGCTGGCTTTTAATTCCGGATATGTAGAAAAGGCCCTACGTTACCTTCATGCCCTACAGCTAATGGTATTAATTATGCGCCCGGCCGCTTTAGTTGCAGCTCCGCAGTTTACCAGAGAAGAATTGGACGAGTTAGCAGATAGATTTACTTCTTCTGACTCTATTTATTTAGCAGATATTTTGGAATCCATAATGAAACATATCACTTTAGACCCTTTATATATCATATTATCTGAAATCAATCACCTTCTTGAATGGGGACACCATTTTGCCTATTATCCGTCCAAGGAACATACACTTTTACATCTCAACAAGCAAGTCATTCTAGCGCTTCAGCAATTACGTGAAGGTAATGTGACTTCCTTTGCAGATGACATAGCAGATTGTTACCGTTACAATTTGGTTCTTATGAAGAAGCATATGGTAGAAAAATATAAGTTTTATAACGCAGCTAATATCCGGGTTCCAGAAAAATACTAGTTAGCACGCAATAGAAAGAGATATCCTTTCCCGCTTGCTGGTGAGTTCCCCAAGCCCCTGGCCCGACATAAAACGTGCGGGCCGAACACCACGCGAACGCGGTGGCTTGCGCGTCCTGCGGACGCTTCTATGCTGGAGGCATAGCAAAAGCCGGAAACGGAGTCAAGGGTAAATAAA
>CABPCX010000244.1 GCA_902406135.1 uncultured Eubacteriales bacterium | reverse complement strand
TCTTCCGATCTACAAGTATTGCTTTCTTATGTAAATTACAGTTCATTTTACACCTCAAATAATGAAATTCTATCTTCCGATTTTATATAAGACAGCATTTACTATCGCCGCCGCAACAGTGCTTCCGCCTTTATTTCCCTTAGAAACGATGTAGGGAATATTTCCTTCCATAATAAGTTTTTTAGACTCTACCACATTAACAAATCCAACCGGTACACCAACAATAAGTGAAGGAGAAAGCTTACCTTCCGATACCAGTCTGTCTATGGCAATAAGGGATGTGGGCGCATTTCCCACGACAAAAATAGTTTCTCCCTCAAGTTTTGACGCCTTTTCCACTGATACGGCCGCACGGGTTATGCCTCTTTCAGACGCTTCCTTTGCCACGTCATCATCAGCCATAAAGCAGTATGCCTTAACCCCCAATTTGTTTAACACCCTTTTATTTATGCCTGCAAGGGCCATATTAGTATCAGTGACTATATTGGCTCCGTTTTTCAGCTTTTCAATGAAAATGTCTACAGCATTTTCGGAAAAAACAAGGTTATCCGCATAGTCAAAATCGGCTGTTGTATGTATTACCCTTTTTACCACATCTTTATTTTTTTCATCTATATTTTTATATTTGATTTTTTCTTCGATTATAGCCATACTTCTTCTTTCTATTTCAGAAGGTTCTGTTATAAACTGTCTTTCTATCATTTTGACCGCTTCCTCCAAAGTTACTCCCTCATCGTCCGGCCTCTTTATAACAACTGTTTTCATTCCAAGATTTTCAGCTGCTTTGATTTTTTCTTCAAATCCTCCGGCCTTTCCTGAGCTTTTAGTAACAAGCCAGCTGCAGCCTTTAAAATCTTTCATATTTTCTTCCGTTGAAAAGGGACCCAGCCCGCACAATATATTTTTAAATCCAAGCTTACTGCATTTTTCCAGCGCTTCATCGGAATTAAGAATCCTTATGACTATCCTATTTTCATAGCCGCTGATTTTAGTATATTTACCGGCATCATTGCTCCCGGTACTGACAAATATTTTTCCTTCCTGCTTATTTAAAAATACAACAGCTTCATCTATGCTGTTAAAATATAAAGCATTTTTGCAGTATATCTCGTCTCTTAAAATGCGGATATATTTCCTGCCAAGACCCTTGCAGGCATATTTTATATTTTCGGTAACGTTCTTTGCGTATGGGTGGGTGGCATCAATTACAATATCAAAGGCTGAAAGTTCTTTTTCCATACCTTCCTTTTCCAGACGTCCATATCTTACCGTTATGTCATTTGAAAGAATGTCAGCCCCTTCCTTTGTGGCTGTAAAAACAGTAAAGTCTTTATTCTCTCTCTTTAAATATTCACATAAAATCCTGCCTTCCGTCGTACCTCCGAAAACAGCATATCTCATTAAATATCATATCCTCTCGGTGTGACAAGTTTTCCGTTTATAACCTTTGTCGCACTGTTTCCAATTATTACGGTAGTAAACATATCTGCATTAAAATTAATAAGCTCACCTAAATCACATATACCGCTTTCTTCTCCGTCTCGGTCTATATTTCTAACCCAGCCGCATTTTGTATCGGCAGTTTTATGCTCGAGTATATATTCGCAGGCTCTTTTTAAGTAGTCCGCGCGTTTTCTGCTTCCCGGATTTTAAAGACATATGACAAAATCCGCATCAGCGGCAGCTTTAAGTCTCTTTTCAATCTTCTCCCAAGGTGTCAGAAGGTCGCTTAAACTAATTACCGCAAAATCATGCATAAGAGGAGCCCCAAGCACAGCCGCCGCACTTACTGCCGCCGTTATACCCGGTATAACCTCTATTTCAAGTTCCTTATGTTCTGCGGCTATTTCATAAACAAGTCCTGCCATACCGTATACTCCGGCATCTCCGCTGGAAACAACAGCCGTTACCCTTCCGCTTAAGGCATATTCCACTGCCTTTTGGCATCTTTCTTTTTCCGACCTCATGGGTGAAGTATATATTTCTTTTCCTTTTATTTCTTCTTTAATAAGCTCTATGTATTTGTCATATCCGACTACTGCTTCGCTTTTCCTTATGGCATTAAGCGCTGCTTCCGTCATCTGCTTAATGCTTCCCGGGCCTGTTCCAACAATATATAATTTCATAAAAGTCTCCTTAAAATGTTATCTCCATATCATCCATAGCTGCCGCAAGTGTAACTCCATCGCCTGTTATTTTCTTTAAAATCAGTTTTCCTCCGCCTTTGGCTGCCGCCCTTTCGCAGACATTTCCGACTCCTGCTACTTTTCTTACAAATTCCGATTCGGAAAAATCACCTTCAACATTTTCAAGCTCCGGGGCTGTATAAAAGTTCAGAGTGACTCCAAGTTTATCGGCAAATTCATTTAAAGCCGTCTCATCTTTCTTTATATCCACAGTTGATATTTCTCTGACCGCCTGAGGGCTTATTCCGCTTTTCACAAATAATTCTTCTATGCTTTTAAGTTTTGTGTACTTTCTGCACCCAATTCCAAGGGATATGCACTTTGGAACTACATTAAGAGTATTTTTAAATGTCTTTTTCAAAAACGGTGAAATAACAATTCCGTTTTCAAAGCTTCCAAAACTGATATTTTCAGGCAGTGGGCCGTTTATTTTAAAGTCACTGTCTAAACCAACGCTTTCCTTACGTAAAAGCGCCGATGATATATACTTTATATTTTTTATGTTTTCAATATAAAATCCGTTTTCGGAAGCCCAGCTGTCAACGGCCCAGACTTTATTGATATCCGTTGCCGTTGTTATGACAGGCTGAGCGTTTATCTTTTCTGCAAGCTCACAGGCCAGTCTGTTTGCCCCTCCTATATGACCCGATAAAACAGGTATAACGAATTTCCCCATTTCATCGCATACTATGACCGCCGGGTCTGTATCTTTGGATTTTATATACGGCGCTATGGCCCTGACCGCAATTCCTGCGGCACCGATAAATATGAGAGCGTCATACTCTTTCATAAGTTTACCGGTCAAAGCATAAATATTTTTTGCATCTTTATAGGAATCAGCTAATAAAATACCGCTGATAAGGTCATTCAGTTTTCCACCGGCTGCAGTAAAGGAAATAACGGCAGTTTTCATTTACCTACACCCTTTCTGAATTCATGGGTAAAGGAAGGGTCATAAAGTTTTGACCTGGCTGCCTTTCTTTTAAGGAAATCACCCACAACA
>CABPCX010000243.1 GCA_902406135.1 uncultured Eubacteriales bacterium | reverse complement strand
TGATTTTGATTATGCCTTGTTGTATAATACAGATATATTCAAAAATAATATAATCTCGTCCGTCATAAATATAGCTGCCATATACTGTTTTATGCAGACATTCGGAATAGACGCTTACATAGGAGGATTACTTGTAAGCCTTGCATTCTCCACGGTCAGTGCTGTATTTAAGACAAAAGCTCTTACCGGAGTAAAACTAAATATTACTGACATATTTATTAAGCCTGTGATATCAGCCGCAGCCGCAGGTCTATTGGCAAAATACATACTTGGATATATTGAGCCCTCAAAGGCCGCATATATTTTAGCGGCTGTTATAATGCTTGCTTTTTATGCGGCATTCTTGTTTGCCTGCGGTGCTCTGGACAGAAATGACCTTAAATATCTCAGGTATTGAAATCCATAAAAAAGGACGGCTTAAAGCCGTCCTTTCATTTGAAATAATTCTGAACATTATTAAATATTTCTATGGTAAAACTTATGGCAGATGATGCCGCTCTGCTGTTATCGGGTGCTTCAAATTCCTGTTCAATACTCAAAACTATTTTTCCTATCTTTTCCGCATTCAGCATATCACCTGTCATATCTGTGAACTTTCTCATATAGTCCACATAAACTCTTTTTCCTATAAAAGTATCAAGGTAGTCTCCATTGCCTACTTTCTGTCCCGCCAGATTGCCCATTGTATCAAGAATCTTCTTTGTCAGTCCCCCAATGGCTGCCCTTGTTACAAAGACAAAATAGGTGTAATATACCAGATAGTTTTCCCTGTTAAATTCTCTGTTTTCGCTTTTATAAACGTTTTCCATAAAGCCTGTATATTCATCGGCTATGGTATATACTATCTTTTCGTTTTCATCACATTCAATATTTCCAATCTTCATTTTAACCCTCCCGGTATATAAGCTCCTTTTGGAACAATAAAGTTAAGGCATCCTTTATGTACAGTAAAATCAGCCCTTTTAAATTCAAATATTTCTCCGTCAACACTGATTTCGGTATTTGAGCCGAATTCAGCAGTGAGTGATTTAGCCCGTCTGTAGGTAATAAAATCCTTTGCTCTGGGGTCATTTAAATATGTACCGTCTCTATATCCCTTTAACATTGAAATAAGTTTGGGTCTGCTTATTTTATCAATTATGGCGGCATCAATATAACCGTCTGAAATATCGGCAAAGGGTGATGAATTAAATCCTCCTCCGCAGTAGCCTGCATTGGCTATGGTACATAAAAGCTGGCACCCGTTATATTCATATCCGTCATCAAAAGTTATTTTTACGTTCTGTCCCCATTTTCTGAATATTTCCTGCACCGCACCCATTATATAGGCCATTGGTCCGGAAATAATTCCGTTTTTTATTTTTGAGGCATTTATTACAACATTACAGTCAAATCCG
Organism: uncultured Eubacteriales bacterium; assembly: GCA_902406135.1. Classification (GTDB taxonomy): domain Bacteria; phylum Bacillota; class Clostridia; order Lachnospirales; family Anaerotignaceae; genus Metalachnospira. The sequence goes on along the minus strand of CABPCX010000243.1, from coordinate 1,843 downwards.
ATGTTAGCCATATTTATAAAAAATACAGACTTTACACCGTCAAAAACAGCCTTAATGGCATCTATTTGTATTTCTTCACCGTTTAGCTGTGCATCTATATCTAAAAATTTATCTCTATTTTCAAAGTATCTTACAAAATCATTTCCCGTACCGGCAGGTATTACTCCGATGCTTACATTCTTAAGGCCTGCGGCCCCATTCACAGTTTCATTTAATGTGCCGTCTCCGCCCACAGCATAAAACACACATTTTTCTCCGCTTTCAGCTTCCTGCTTTATAAATCTTTCAGCATCGCCTTTACCCGCTGTAATATAAACCTGTCCGTAATCACCTTCTTTAAGTTTTGCCACAAATTCTCTGGCTCTTCCATTTCCGGAAACAGGGTTTATAATAAAATATCTTTTCATAATTTATTCTCCAAGCTTTTATTTTTGAAGCATATGATATATTTTATCATAAATCTTAATTAAATAAAAGCCAGCATACATTTATGTCATTTTTTAATGAATCTCAAATAAAAGAACAGCAGGAATTATATTCCTGCTGTTCTCATTATCTATAATCGTATTTATTTATTACTTCATTTATTGCCTGATAAATGGCATTTGCATATTTCTGTCTTCCTGAAGCACTTGTAAGAATGGACATATCACCCTCATCCGTCATAAATCCTGTTTCCAGAAGGGCCGCAGGAACAGTAGTACGTTTAAGCACGATAAGGTCTGAACGTTCCTTAACACCTCTGTTATGTGTTCCTACTACGCTTGAAACATATTTCTGTATAGTGCTTGCAAGAGTATAGCTTGTAAGCCCTCCGTTTCCTTCGCCGCTGTGGGGAGCATAAAGAGTTTCAGTTCCGTATATGTCAACGTCTCCGGAAATGGAATTGCAATGTATTGATATAAACATATCTGCTCCGTAATTAGCCATATATGCTCTCTTATAGTTATCAACGTTTTTATCCGTAAGTCTTGTTACATATACTTTGACATTGCTTCCATCAAAAAGGTCATATACTCTCTTGGCAATGTCCAGGTTGATATCTTTTTCATAAACGCCGTTTACGATGGCTCCAGGCTGGCTTCCTCCATGTCCGGCATCAATAAGTACAACCGCATCATATACAGTCTTAGGGTCTACCATGTCTATATAAATGTAGTCTCCGTTTTCATAAATGTTATATTCGGCAATAAGGCTTGGAGTTACGGTTATTGTTGTTTTTCCGTTTGATGTATTGAATTTAGCTGAGCTTATATAAGCCATTTCCTCATTGCTGCTTGAATATGTAAGAGTTTTATTCTCATATACTGAACCAAAATCTCCATTAAGGTTGATAACTGTATTTCCTGAATATGGATCATAGGTCTTTGTTATATTTGATACGTTAAGACCATTTGTTTTTGTAAATCTTATTGTCTTTCCGTCATTAATAAGACTCTGAGTAATCTTTACTTCAGGTTTTGTTATGGACAGTTTTACATATTTATTTCCAACAGAACTGCTGTACTCCACACCGTCAGCTACTTCTATTACAACCCTTGTACTGGTTTCGGTGAACTGGCTCATTCTTATATTCTTAATATATTTTGAACTTCCCGTATCCGGCATAGAGCCTACATCTTTAACTGAGTTATCCATATCGACAACTATCCTATAGGGGTTTGACAGAGTAAATATATTGTAGCTTATATTTTCATCTCCACGGATAGTTATTGTTTCAGTGTCTCCGGATTTATCATACTCTATGTCGTTTATAGAATTTAATCCATCATCTATTACAGGATTTTCATCTCCGTCTCCACCTATAACAGGATTATCGGGCTGCTCAGGCTCTACCACCTGC
>CABPCX010000242.1 GCA_902406135.1 uncultured Eubacteriales bacterium | reverse complement strand
AAACAGGGGCTTACACCTGCTCTTTTGGAGACTTTGGCCATTATAGCCTATAAACAGCCCATAACAAAGGCTGATATAGAAAGTATAAGGGGAGTAAACAGCGACCACGCCGTAAACCGTCTTGTGGAAAAAGGTCTGGTATGCGAGGCCGGAAGAATGGATACTCCCGGAAAGCCCATACTTTTTGGAACAACCACGGAATTTTTAAGACATTTCGGATTCAGGGATACGGATGACCTGCCGGTACTCAAAGAGCCTGAATTGGACGGACAGATGAGCTTTTTTGAACAGTGAGAAAATCAGAAAAATTTATAAAGGCACGGACCGAAGCGCAGTAATAAATCATAGCAAACAAAATATAATTAAACAGGAAGGGAGTCCTGCCTGTGAAATTATTAAAGAGAATAATATCTATAACAGCTGTTTTTATGATATGTACAGCCAATACGGTTTTTGCCCAAGAAATCAAAGCACCTGATGTGAGAGCGTTAGGTGCTGTTTTAATGGACGAAAAAAGCGGACGTGTTCTATGGGAGAAAAACAGTAAAGAGCCTCTGCCAAATGCCAGCACGACCAAAATAATGACCTGCATACTTGCACTGGAGAGCGGAAAACTTGATGAAACGGTTACGGTATCAAAAAATGCGGCAGTCCAGCCTGAAACAAAGATGGGACTTGCAGAGGAAGAGCAGATAAAACTTGGAGATTTGTTATATCCTCTTATGCTTCAGTCGTCAAATGATGCGGCAACGGCCATAGCGGAGCATATAGGCGGCAGCGTAGATGAATTTTGTGATATGATGGACAAAAAAGCAAAGGAACTGGGCGCGGAAGATACTGATTTTGAAACACCAAACGGCCTTGATAAAGGAGACCATCATTCAACGGCCTATGACCTGGCGCTTATAACGGCTTACGCTCTGAAAAATGACGAATTCAGAGAAATAATATCTACTCCGGAAAAAACAGTAAAGAGCAGTAAACGTACATATACAGCAGTCAACAAAGACAGACTGCTTAGGGAATATGACGGAGCGCTGGGGGTTAAAACCGGATTTACGGGACTGGCAGGACACTGCTTTGTAGGTGCGGCAGAAAGGGACGGAATGACGCTCATATCCGTAGTGCTTGGAAGCGGCTGGGGCAGTTTCGGAAAGGAAAGAAAGTGGACCGATACAAAAAACATACTTAATTACGGATTTGAAAATTATGAATACTATACGGTGTGTAAAGAAGGCGACTATATAGGAGATGTAAGCATAAACGGAGCCTATAGAGACAGTGTAAGTGTTGTTACGGCCGAAAGTATTGATGTGCCGCTGAATGACAGTGAGAGGGAGTCTCTGTCCGTTGAAATTAATATACCCGATGAGGCTGATGCTCCTGTCATAGGCGGTGAAAAGGCAGGAGAGATGATATTTAAAGACGGAGACGGAAAAGAGATTGCCGTATGCGATGTGGTTTTCGAATATGACATAGATAAAAAAGACTTAAAAACTACGGCACAAATGCTTATAAAATACTGGATAAATCCACAAAAATCATATATACTGAAATATAATGCATAAGACTGTCCTATTTTAAGGAGAATACAAATGGAAAGATTACAAAAATACATGGCTGACTGCGGTATAGCGTCAAGAAGAAAGTCAGAAGAACTTATTCAGAACGGATTTGTTACTGTCAACGGAGAAGTTGTAAAAGAGCTCGGAACAAAAATAAATCCTGATAAAGATGTTGTTGCCTATAAGGGAAAAGTTATTAAACCCCAAAACAAAAAAGTATATATACTTTTAAACAAACCTGAAGGATATGTTACCACAGCAAAGGACCAGTTTGGAAGACCCACCGTCCTTGACCTTGTAAAAGACGTAAAGGAAAGGGTTGTTCCTGTGGGAAGGCTGGACTATGATACATCCGGACTTCTTCTGCTTACAAATGACGGAGATGTGGTATATAAACTTACTCATCCTAAAAATGAGATAGATAAGGTTTATGAGGCTAAACTTTTCGGAGTGCCTGACAGCAACACTATAAACCTGTTTAAAAGGGGCATAACCATAGACGGAAGAAAAACTATGCCTGCCAAAATAGAGCTTATAAGTGTTGACGGGCGTTTCTCCTGGTGTTATATAACCATACACGAAGGAAGAAACAGACAGGTAAGAAAGATGTGCCAGGCTGCAAGACATCCTGTAGCAATGCTCAGAAGGGTGGCTGAAGGCGAAATAAAACTTGGCGACCTGAAAAAGGGCAGCTGGAGATATCTTACCGACAAGGAAATACGTTATCTCAAGGAGTTATGATATGCTTAGACTTTATATGATGAGACACGGTGAGACCGTGTGGAATACGGAAAGAAGATATCAGGGAATGACCGATATCGAGCTTTCGGAGGAAGGCTTAAGACAGGCCCAGTGTGCCGCCGAAAGATTTAAAAGTATAGATATCGATAAAATATACTGTTCTCCGCTGAAAAGGGCTGCTGCCACGGCAAAGCCCATTGCGGAGGAAAAAAATCTTGAAATAAATTTTGAGGACGGATTCAGGGAAATATTTTTCGGAGAGTGGGAAGGTATGACGGTGCCTGACCTTACCGAAAAATACGGAGACGATTACATAAATTTCATTAAGGAACCGCATAATTACGGTTTCCCCGGTGAAGGAAGCATTGATAATGTAATAGAGCGACTTAAGCCTGCCATTGACAGGATAATTGAAAATGATGAGGGAAATGTGCTTATAGTATCCCATGGCGGTATTATAAGACTTATGATTATGTATATTATGGGCCTGGATAACAGCTGGTTTACAAAAATGTGGATAAACAACACAGGCATTTCCATAATCGAAATCAAAAAGGGAAGAAAGCTTATGCTTACCGTAAATGACAGCGCGCATCTGTCACAGGTAGGAAAAAACGAAAGTAATTTTTTAAGACCCTAGAAACAGAGGATAAAAATATGAAAGTTATTGTTGTCGGTGCCGGAGCTGCCGGCATGATGGCTGCCGGAAGGGCTGCCGAAAACGGCCATACCGTTGATATTTATGAAAAAAACAATATGGTCGGAAAGAAAATAAGAATAACGGGAAAAGGCAGATGCAATGTCACAAATGCATCGGACCCGGAGGAACATATAGCCAATACCCCCGGAAATCCGTATTTTATGTATTCATCCCTTTACAGATTTACACCTGCGGATACGGTGGCTTTAATGGAGAAGCTTGGCGTTGCCACCAAAGTCG
>CABPCX010000241.1 GCA_902406135.1 uncultured Eubacteriales bacterium | reverse complement strand
TTTTCGAGACATTCTGCAAAACGCTTGTCGTCTTCGGGCGTCCTTGCGCTCGTGTGCCCTGTCTTTTTGCCGCTTCTGCGCTGTTTTGCGGATATGTGGCGGCGCATAAGCAGGGAATCTATGTTTTCATTGGTATAAAGAAAGCCGTTTTGATTTACTACATGGGAGCCCTTTGCCAAAAGCATACATGCAAGACCGTAGTCCTGGGTAACTGATATGTCTCCTTTGAATACCATATTGGCTATGGCTATATCGGCTGAATCACGGCCCTTGTCAACGGTCTTTACTTCGCAGGGCATATCATACATTATATGGCTGGTATCGGTTACCATGATTACTTTTATGTCGTATTTTTGGGCGGTTTTAAGTATTATTTCCTTGACGGGACAGGCGTCCGCGTCGACAACTATTTTCATAATATCATCGCTCCTTGCTGTATTTTTGGACGGTATATAATGCTTGACTGCAAGATATCTTTTTAATATAATAATAAGTTAGATAAAGTGTGTCAATTATGTTATTTTTTTAAGGGTGGAGAACTATGATAAAAAGCATGACCGGTTACGGAAGATGTGAGAATGAATCAGAAGGACGTAAATTCAGCGTTGAGATAAAAGCTGTTAATCACAGATATAATGATATTTCCATCAGACTTCCAAAATCGATGAATTATCTTGAAGACAAAACTAGAAAAACTTTGATGAAGAAAATAATGAGGGGCAAAACAGATGTTTATATCAGTTTTGAATCTTTTTCAGAGGACGACGTAAATATAAAAATAAATGAACCCCTTGCTAAGGCTTATTGTGAAAAGCTTGCTTTTCTTCGTGATACCTATAATCTTACAGGTAATGACACCCTTGACCTTGTTGCCAAATTCCCCGATGTCATAACGGTGGAAAAAGTACAGGAGGACGAGGATACTATATGGAACACACTGCTTCCTGCCCTTGAGGGAGCCCTTGATAACTTCATAGCCATGAGAGAGACTGAGGGCGAGGCGCTTAAAAAGGATATACTTCTTAAGTCTGATTATATAGAAGGACTGGTAGAGCAGATAAGAGAAAGAGCTCCTCTTGTAGCCGAGGACTACAGAGAAAAACTTACAGCCAGACTTCAGGAGCTTTTAGGAGATACTTCCATCGATGAACAGAGAATACTTACTGAAGTTACTGTTTTTGCCGACAGAGCATGCATCGATGAGGAAATAACAAGACTTACAAGCCATATCAGCCAGCTTAGAAGCATATTTGAGAAAGATGAGCCCATAGGAAGAAAGCTTGACTTCCTTGTTCAGGAAATGAACCGTGAGGCAAATACAATTGCTTCAAAGTCCAATGATATCAAGATAACTCAGCTTACTATCGAACTTAAGAGCGAGATAGAAAAGATACGTGAGCAGATACAGAATATAGAGTAAAGGAAGTGCTCTATGAGTATTAGATTCATTAATATTGGGTATGGAAATATAGTTTCTTCCGAAAGAATAGTGGCCATAGTTTCTCCAGACGCCGCTCCGGTCAAGAGGCTTGTCCAGGAGGCAAAGGCAGGAGGAAATGCGGTGGATGCCACCTGCGGAAGAAAAACAAGGGCAGTCATAGTATGCGACAGCGGACATGTGGTGCTTTCGGCGCTTATGCCCGATACCATACTTTCCAGACTGCACAGTTTTAAGGATACAGAAGATGAATAGAGGTATTATTTATGGGAAAAGGTGTTTTGCTCATTATCTCAGGACCGTCAGGTTCAGGTAAGGGCACAATAGTCGAAAAACTTGTTTCGCAGAAAGGATACTGTGTTTCCGTGTCAGCTACGACAAGGAATCCTAGACCTAATGAAATACATGGTGTGCATTATTTTTTCAATACTGTTGAAAACTTTGAAAAAATGATAGAAAACGGTGAACTTCTTGAGCATGCAAGATTCTGTGACAACTATTACGGTACACCTAAAAAATATGTTGAAGAACAGATAATGAAAGGAAAGAACATTATACTTGAAATTGAAGTGCAGGGAGCCCTTCAGGTCAAGAAAAAATATAATGATGCGGTTCTTATTTTTACAATGCCTCCAACCATTGAAGAACTTAGAAGAAGGCTTGAAAACAGAGGAACAGAAGACCAGGAAACAATAGATAAGCGTATTAAGAGAGCGGAAGAGGAACTTGAATATCTTCCCGAGTACGATTATCTTGTTATAAATGACACGGTCGAGCAGGCAGTTGAAGACGTTGACTGCATAGTCAAGGCCGAAAGAATGAAATGCAGCCGTAATCCGGAATTAAAGAATAAATTTAAAGGAGATGCTTTGAAATGATACATCCTTCATACACAGAACTTATTGATGTTTTAAGCGGACAGGAGAGCCTTGACAATTCAATGCTCAGCAGATACACAATAATTATTGCAGCAGCAAAAAGAGCAAGACAGCTCGTTGACGGAAGCGAACCCCTTGTTGACAATATCAAGGTAGACAAACCCGTATCTATCGCTGTAAACGAACTTTATAACTCAAAAATTAAAATCATAAGCCATAATCCCGATGCAGAAGAAGCAGTTTTAGCAGAGGCTGCCGAGAGCCAGGAGCTTTCAGAAATAAGCCTTGACAACTATGGCGATGAAGAGTAATAAAAATACAGTAATCTAAAAAGAATACGGCGTGCCGGATAAAGCCATGGCACGCCATTTTTGATACTGAGGTGTTTTTTATGTTTGCGAAGGTCATACTAAGCATATCCCATACGAGCATTGACAGAGTTTTCGACTACGGTGTTCCGAAGGAGCTGGAAAACAGAATAAAGACGGGTATGAGAGTAAGGGTGCCCTTTGGACGCGGAGAAAACGTAACTGAGGGTTATGTTGTCGGACTGAGCTTACATAGCGATGTGGACGAGGGAAAAATAAAGTGCATAAAAGAAATACCCGATGAGTTTGCCGTATTTTCTGACCAAATGATAGAACTGGCAGAATGGATGAAACAGAGATATTTCTGTACGCTTTCGGCCTGCTTAAAGACCATAATGCCCGGAGGAATAAAAGACAGGACGGACTACTATGTAAAGTTAAAATATGTAAGACCTGCCGAAAATTTTATAAACTATATAGGCGTATATGACGGGAACAAGAGAAAGCATAAAAGAGCCGAAGTAATAAACTATCTTGAGAAAAACGGCGAAGTAAAGCTTATGGAGCTGAAGAAGGCCGTAAGCGGAGCGGAATATGCCATAAAGGCCCTCAGGGAAGAAAAATGCGTGGAAGTATATGAAAAAAG
>CABPCX010000240.1 GCA_902406135.1 uncultured Eubacteriales bacterium | reverse complement strand
AAACATAACACCGCCAAGACAGGCGGACAGCCATTTATGGCTGGCATTTGCGCAGCAAATGTGTTGACCGCCGTTTCCCAAACCCTTCCGCATTCTTAAAAAATTATAAGACCTACGTTTTTGTATTTTGCCCACTGAGGATGCGTGTTTCTTATTTCTTTTTTATACATAAATAAGGACCGCACAACACTTCATGGGTTCTCACATAGGTCCATGAAAAATCCTCGGCGGCCACATATACGTCACTGCGGGTATCCTCGTCTAAATCCCTTGCGGTCAGCTTTCCCACAGGCGCCACATCCGAAATACTGGCCGAATATCCGTCATAAAATCTTACGGCTCTGTCATATTCCAGCTTATCAAAGGCCTTCCTCGCTTCATCTCCCTCAAGACATTCCACAAGCTCATAGGAAAATATATGCCACAAATAGTTATATTTGGCCGTAACATACTTCTTTATTTTTTGTGGGTCCGCATCTTTGGCAAAGGCATCAAGCCATTTATTCATATATTCTTTTTCTGACATAAAACCGCCTCCCTTTTTATCTATATCAGCTTTTTAACCATTACGGTCATTTCTTCCTCATTTTTCATTCCCTGTTTTAAATAGAAACTTTCGGTTTCGGCCGTTTTAAGGGTATTGAGGGTTATTTCATTTACACCCTTTTCCTTAAGGCGTCTTTCGGTTTCTTTAAAAAATTCCGTACCGATGCCCTTTCCCTTTATACTCCTATCAACAAAAAATTCCCTCAGGTTAAATACTATCCTTTCACAGTATCTTTCAAAACAGCCTACAGCTCCGGCGGTCATTTTTCCGTTGTCATAGGCCGCTATGCCGTATGCCGCCCTGCCGTCCAGCATCATAGTAAGCCTTTCTTCCGCGCTCTCCTCACTCCAGCTGTCATTCCATGGCGGTGCGTTAAAGGCTCCCATAAAAATTTTTGCCATCTGCTTTATTTCTTTCGTATCTTTCGATGTTATTTCCCTATATTCCATATCTCTCTCCGTTACAATCAGTTATTGTTTGCCTTACATCTGTATCCGCCCGTAAGCTCCTCTTTTCTGGATATTACAAAGTCTATAAAATATCTTGCCGCTATGGGAAGCACGCTTTTGTTTTTATAGGCAAGGGATACCGTCCTTTCCAGGCGGGGCGTTATATTCCTTATTGCTATGTTTCGGTTGTGCCTGTTAAGTACCAATGCCGAAAGCACCGATACCCCCAGCCCTTCCTCAACCATGGACATTATGGTGTAGTCGTCATAGACCACATACTGGGTATTGGGCTCAATGGAATTGGCCTTGAAAAATTCCAGAGGCTCACATACCTCGCCTTCGTCCAGAAGTATATAGGGCTCCTCAGCCAGTTTTTTAAGGGGTACGCTCTCCTCTTTGGCCAGTCTATGTCCCACGGGAAGCACCGCAAGCATCTCGTCCCTTTTCAAGGGCACCGTTGTAAGGCCTGATGCCGCATCGGGATTAACAAATCCCAAATCAACGCTTCCTTCCTTTATCCAGCCGCTTATATTCGTATATTCTCCCTGCTTTAAGTCAAAGTGTACCGAGTGGTATTTTTCCCTGAATTCCTTCATAAGCATTGGCAGCCAGTTGGTGGAAATACTGGCCAGAGTGCCTATCCTTATTATACCTCCTGCCAGTCCCCTCATTTCGTTTCTTTTTTCCATAAGCTCCCTGTGGGCATTGTATATGTTTATTATATAGGGCAGAAATTCTTCCCCGTCCGGTGAAAGCTCTATGCCCTTTTTTGACCTTCTTATGAGCGTTGTGCCAAGCTCGTCCTCAAGGGTCTTTATCATCTGGCTTACCGCCGACTGGGTATATCCCATACTTTTTGCCGCTTTCGTAAAACTCCCCGTCTCCGTTACCCTCACAAAGGCTTCATAACTCGTCACGCTTACCCCTCCCGATACCGCCTTAAACATTGATAAGTTTTTCTAATATTATCATTATATAAATTCGTTTTACTTATGTCAATTCAGGTGGTATACTTCAATCCATATTCAGACAGTTATCAGACAGTTTTAATTGAGGTGCTTAAAATGAACGGTAAAAACAATATGTTTTTTAAAGGAATAAAAGACGGTCTCCCCGTGGCGCTGGGATACCTGGCAGTATCATTCACACTGGGTACGGCTGCCGTAAAATGCGGCATAACTCCCCTGCAGGCCCTTTTGGCTTCCTTTCTAAATAATACTTCCGCAGGAGAATTCGCAGCCTTCACCCTAATCGGTGCCGGTGTATCTTACCTTGAGGTTGCAGTAACAACCCTTATACTCAATATGAGATATTTCCTTATGTCCTGTGCCCTTTCCCAGAAAATTGCTCCGGGAACACCATTTTTCCATAGATTCATTATGGCTTACGACGTGACAGACGAAGTATTCGGTCTTTCGGTAATGCAGGAAGGACGCCTTAATCCCGCCTATACCTACGGAATAATGGCCCTTGCCATTCCTGCCTGGTCTTTAGGAACTTTCCTCGGTGCCGCCATCGGAGGCATAATGCCCGCCGGCGTTTTAAGCGCCATGAACGTGGCCCTCTACGGAATGTTCATTGCGGTCATCGTTCCTCCCGCTAAGAAGGATAAAGTCATTGCCCTTGTAATTGCGGTGTCCATGGCATCAAGCCTTCTTTTCTCCGTTCTTCCCGGTCTTAAAAATCTTTCATCGGGTGTAACGGTAATTATACTTACAGTTGTCATTTCTCTGGCAGCCGCAGTACTGTTCCCTGTTGAACCTAAGAAAGAGAAAGAGGTAGTTAGCTGTGAAGCCTGATGTATATGTATATATTTTCATAATGGCGGGTGTGACATACCTGATTCGTATGCTCCCCTTAGTCCTTGTAAAAAAAGAAATACAGAATGTAACCATAAAATCTTTCCTTTATTATGTACCCTATGTCACATTGTCGGTTATGACCTTTCCCGCAATTTTGACAGCCACCAACAGCACCGTTTCCGCGGCAGCCGGATTTATTGCCGCAGTCGTTGTGGCTTTCAGGGGCGGAAGCCTTTTTAAAGTGGCCGTTTCCGCCTGTGCCGTGGTATTTATACTGGAACTTATACTTTAAACCGCATTTTCATTGCCGTCTCGGACGGCCTTCCTCTTACAGCCCGTATCCTAAGGATACGGGTTTTGTCTTTTGATTGGTATATGAAAAAAAGACGAAGAAAAAATTTCTTCGTCTTTTTTCATCACTGTTCAGCCAATAATTTTTCTATTCGTCTGTATTCCTTTATTTCCTGAATAAGTTTTACCAGAGGATAAATAATTGTAATTCCTCCTAATAAA
>CABPCX010000239.1 GCA_902406135.1 uncultured Eubacteriales bacterium | reverse complement strand
CAAGTATTACGGAAGGATTTCCGACCAGCGCTCTGGCTATGGATACCCTCTGCTGCTGGCCTCCTGAAAGCTGGCTGGGAAGATGTTTTTCCTTTTCCAGCAGGCCTACGCTTTTAAGCGCTTTTCTTGCACGTTCACGTCTTTCGCTTCTTGATACACCGGCATACATAAGCGGTATTTCTACATTCTCAACTATATTCAGTTTAGGAAGAAGATTATACTGCTGGAATATGAAGCCAAGCATTTCATTTCTTATTTCGGCAAGCTGATTTTTATTCATCTCACCTACATTATGGCCTCCTAAATAATATTCGCCTTCTGTGGGAACATCGAGGCAGCCTATGATATTCATACAGGTTGATTTACCTGAACCTGACTGTCCTACTATGGCAATAAATTCTCCTTCATATATTGTGAAGCTTATATGGTTTGCAGCTTTAACAACGCTGTCACCCATATTATAAATCTTTGAAACGTCTCTAAACTCTATCAGAGGAGTCATATTTATCCCCTCCTTTAACCTACGGCAACCATCATTTCACCGCCGTATCCGCCATACATATCCATATTTGCAGACGCGCTGAAGATGTATGCGATTTCATCGCCTTCATTAATGCCGCTCTTTATTTCAACATACTGGTCATTGCTTACGCCAGTCTCAACATTTACATATTCATATCCTGCGGGTACAGTAGGATCATCTGTTGAAGTATTTCCTGTCTTAACAAGAACTTTGTCGCCTCTTACTACAGCGCCTACGGGTATTGCCACAACGTCTTCAACCTGGTTAACGATGATTTCCGTACTTACGTTCATACCGGGAAGAAGTCCCTCTGTATCCTCTATCTGAACTTCAACGGGATATGTTGTTACACCGTTTGTTGTTGTTCCGGCCATATTTATTTTTGTAACTTTTCCTTTAAATGTCTGTCCCTGTACTGCATCAGCCGTTACTGTTACTTCCTGGCCTACCTTAACTTTGCTTATGTCAAGCTCGTCGATGTTCATTGTCATCTTAAGGTATGAGAGGTCATAAATAGTACAAAGTTCAGCGTTGGAGTCAATTGTGTCTCCTGCCTTTTTCTTCTTTTCGATTACGGTTCCCTTGATTGGAGACTTGATAGTATAGTCTTCAAGGGTCTCGTACTGGTTTTCAAGGCTGAGCTGTGCGTCTTTCACGCTGTCAGAAGCTGACTGAACCGAATTTGTTACGTTATCGCTCTCAAGTCTGATGATTGTGCTTCCGCTTGATACTTCAGAACCTTCATCATTAACTATAGCAACAACTTCTCCGCTTACCTCAGCATTTACGCTTCTGTTTTCGTTATATTTAAACTTACCGCTCTGAGTTGATCCTGAAGTTCCTACTTCAGCCGTTGCGATCTGTTCCTCAGAAATAGCTCCGGGGTTTTCAACACTTATAGTTACGTTCTTTACTATCTTATTTCCTGCCTGAACTTCACTGGCACCGCTTATTGATTCAACTTTTCCGCTGAGGGTTTCAAATGAGCCGTAAAGTGTTACCTGAGCACTCTGTCCAATATAGAATGTATCTGCCTCATCAGCGGGGAAAGGAAGTTCAATTGTCATTGTAGCCGAGTCTCTTACTTTAGCTATTTCCTGTCCTGCGCTTACCTGGTCTCCAACCTCAACAAGGACATCTGTAACAACTCCGCCTACCTTTGTCTTTACGTTAAGGTTGTCAAGGTCTTTTACTGCTGTCTCATAACTTCTCTGAGCAGATTTTGCTGAAATTTCAGCTCTCTCAATTGTTGTCTGCATATCAGATGAGTCTATCTGATACAGCACCTGGTCAGCTTCAACAATATCGCCTTCCTCAAATGAGTCTGTAAGTATATCGCCCTTAAGAAGAGTAGTTACTGTATATTTGTCAGCAGGTTCAAGAGTACCTGTTCCGGATAAGCTTTCAATTATGCTTGTTCTAACAGCCGTATCGAATGTATATGTAGAAGTATTTTCCGCAGTTTTCTCTCCAAGTCCGCAGGATTTAACTGCCGCTGCTATAATGACAATAATTACTACAATTGCAATTATCTTTTTCTTCTTTGATAAGCCCGTAACTTTATTTTTGAATTTTTTAACACCTTCTTTTTTCTTGTCAACGGTGTTATCAGCTTCGGGAATATCTTTCTGTTCTTCAGTATTCGTTAACTTTTCATCATCCATACTATATTATTCCTTTCATTTTAAGCTGAATATTTTCAGTTATTATTTATGTGCTTTTAATTCTACCCTCCTTTGAATTGTTATACAATAGGCATTTTATACCATACACAATTATACTATTTAGAATACTATGAAAAGTCAATTAAGACAAAATGAAATTATCTTAAGAAAACCTTAAATTTATTAAATTTATTATTCTGTTTCATATTTCGCTATTTTATGGAAAAATGCAGATAAAATCCCAGTCATTTTTTACCTTAAAACGGACTATTTCGACAGTTTATCAAGGGCGTCTCCAGCAACTCTGTAAACCGTCCATTCATCCATGGGTTCTGCTCCTATGGAAAGGTAAAAATCTATGCTGGGCTTATTCCAATCCAGGCACCACCACTCAAGTCTGCCGCATTTTCTTTCTTTGGCAATCCTTGCCAGTTCCTTGAAAACGGCCTTTCCAAAACCTCTGCCTCTGTATTCTTCAAGGATAATAACATCCTCAATATAAATACCGCTTCTTCCCAAAAATGTTGAAAAATTATGGAAAAAGAGCGCCATACCTATCTCCTTGCCGTCTAAGGTCACAAAGAGAACTTCTGCGCCCTTTTTATTAAAAATTGTCTCCTTAAGAAGCTCTTCGTCACATACTACTTCATTAGACATATTTTCATATTCCGCTAAAGTTTTAATAAAATAAAGTACCTTTGCCGCATCCTTTTCTTCGGCAAATCTAAAAGAACATTCCTCCATCATATACCATACCTTTCTTTCAAATCATTAAGCATTTTCTTATATCTGTCATTTATAATAACTGTCTGGCTTTTTCCTACTCCAAGGACGCTGTTCCAGGCAGGAGCATCTTTTTTAAGCGTATCCTTTATTTCCTGCTGCCACTTTTTCATAAGCTCATCAAGTTCTTCCTGATATTCTTTACACCATCCCATAAAAGACCTCCTTACATATCATCAAGTATCTGTTTTCTCTTATCAGCATATTCTTCAGCGGTTATAAGGCCCTTATCATACATATTTTTTAAAGTTTCAAGCCTTTTCTCAATGTCATTCTCATTGTCTTCAACACTGATTTCATGGGATACGATGCCCTTTTTAGAAAAAACATTATATAAATTCATGGCTAGCATAATAACTACTATACCGGTCCATAAAAGTCCAAAGGGACCGAATGTAGGAA
>CABPCX010000238.1 GCA_902406135.1 uncultured Eubacteriales bacterium | reverse complement strand
CGAACTACTTATTTAAAATTATTCTTATTTTATATTACGTCTCAAAAACATTTATAAACTTGCTCAAATTTCAAATACCTTTCCCATTATATCAACACTTTCAACTTCATTTATATCTATCATTTCGTTGAAGTTTATTATTGCTGTTGCTTCATTTGTTGATTCTTCGGATGAAACCGTTTTATCAGTTGTATTTGATACTTCCATTGTTTCACCATCAGTAAAGTTCAGCTGAACTTTTCCAAAGTCAGTTTCTTCTGTATATTTGTATTTTATAAGTATTGATGTCTGCTTAAGCTCACACTGTGTAAGTTCGATATTTTCATCTATCTTTTGGCCTGAAACGTCAATAGCCGCCGATGTTTTATCACTGCCTACGACACAATTTCTTGTCCAGCTTCCTTCAACAACAGTATTAAAACTTTCACTTTCATAGTAACCATAGTTCTCAAATTTCAGTTCGTAGTTTCCTGCTGGTACTTCGCCGTTAAATTTATAGTCTATGGTATACACACTGTCCTGTCCGTTATCAGAATAGAGCTCAACACCGTCAAATTCACAGTCAGCAGTATTTCCGTCAGCCGTCAAAAGCTCAATTTTTTCAAATTCCATATCTGAGGCAGGTTCGTCATTTGAAGGGAGGCTTACCAGATACATTATTGAAAGCTCATCTCCGTCTGTCCTTGCATCCGTTATCTTAAGATTGAAATTTAACGGTATATTTTCATTCTCTGAAACCACAGTATTTTCAGACACCGTATTTTCGTTTTCGGTCTCTGCTGCGCTGTCAGCAGAATTACCGCATCCTGCAAGAGCCATTGAACATATCAAAGCTAAAAATAAACCTCTGTTTAATTTTCTCATAAGTACTCCTCCTTTTTAATATTACTCATTTTGACTTTCCTTTAAGAACTTCAATTTACTGCATATTTTCATCTATGACATATCTGCTGAGTACTGACGAAACTATGTCACCGTTTTTATATACCGTCGATACATCATAAACGTTTTTTCCTATGACTGGCACAAAATGTTTTTCAACAGACTGCTCTAAGACCTCCCAGTACGAGTTATTGTCCTCAAGTGCCGTTTTTTTAAGCTCGTCCTCTGAAATATTCGCACTCACTATACAGGTTTTCTCCAGGTCATAAAGTTCATCTCCGATACGTGATATCTCTGCTCCGTCAGCATATACCGCCGCAAAGTATCCAAAGTTTGTTTCAATATCTCCTATCATATATTTATATACAATAAACTTAAGCGCATCGGATTTATCTTCGGTTTCTATTATCCTTTTTGTGAATTTATCAGCCGAAAAACTGCTGTCCATATTTGTTTTGATATATTCTTCAATTTTGTTGTCATCAATTTTTTCAGAAGATAGGAAATTGGCTGTCTCCCTTGCCTTTGTTGTATTGGTTATGACGCTGTCCCCAACATATGAAATTTTGCAGTCCGCATTGTCTCCATATTTAACGGCAGACTCCAAAGGTATATATATCCTTCCGTCTATTATTACATTGGCGGCTAACTGTTCTATTTTTTCAGTGCCAACAGTCACAAAATACTCCCCTGCAGAAGCGGTAATAACTTTATTATTTACGTCAGCGGAGGCACTGAATTCTTTTTTGGCATCATCCCATACTATTTTAGAGCCTTCATAACTGCCATTTACATAAAGGTCAATATATCTTGCCGGTATCATCACCGTATTATTTTCTCCAACAAAAGCGCCCTTTCCGTCATGGCCCATATATACCCCATCCAGATATATACCTGTTGTTTCAGTAGAAATAACTGTTCCTATCTCAGGTATATATGCTGCATAGGCATTAAACGGTATCATAAGAGTAATGGCTGCACAAGCTGCAGCTTTAAGCATTTTCATACTTCATACATCCTATAGTTTTTATTCTTGATTATTATAACAGTATATACTCATATTTATATAATCCTGTAACTGTGTCATTTGTATCATAATCCACCGTGTATTCAGTCTCAACAACAAGCTGATATATTCCATAATTGATTTCTTTTAAAATTTTCTGAGAGGTTATTTCGCAGCCACTGGGTATATCTTCTTTTGCCTCTCTTTTTGCAGTTGCAATATCGCTCTCAGATAAAGGTACAATGGCATTTACCAGATGAAAGTAATCATTGTGTTTATTTACTATCTCGTTGAAATAAATAACCTTTCCGTCTTTTGCCACAGCATAAAATCCTGAATTCGAATCAAATCCATTAATATATCTGTCATAATAAATCTGAATAACTCCGTCGTCTCTTTCCTTAATTGTTATTTTATAGTCATCAAGTTCAACATCTTTATAATGACTGACTATATATTCATTTAACTGTGAAATATTAACTTTAGAAACATTTATCCCGGTATAGCTTTTTTCTGCAGTTTCAGCTTCTCCTATAATCATTGGCATATCAGCGCTTCTAAAAATCTGTGTCTCTTCCCCATCTGCTATAATACAGTCTTTATTTCCATATATTTTCCAGCTAGAAGCTCCGCTGTCACCATATCTTTCATCTGCATAGAGTGCTGATTCATAAACCGTATGGCCTTGGCAAAGATAGTCATAAAATATATCAGTCCAATCGCTAAGTTCAGAAAATACTACATTTTCAGTCCAGCCTATTGCACATTCGGCTCCCCTCTCAGTTACAAATTCAGGAAGATTTTTTTCACCGGCAGTTTCAGGCTCGGCTGCTGTTCTGCCTCCCGCAAATACCATAAGCCTGCTTTCTATTTTTTTATCCTCCAGTTTTACATACTTAAAATCAACATCAGCATGCACTCCGGTACTTATATTTGTGCTGACTCCGGAAATAACAGGCTTATCCTCTTCCTCTGTATTATAAAAATATTTTATACGTGTAGGATTTCCGTATCCGGACAAAACCACAACAGAGCTTCCCAATCTGTCAGTTCCGTCTTCATTAGTTCCGTTAAGTTCATCTAAATTAGGTTCATCAGTATAATATGAATCATAGCAGTCCGTAAATCTCAGCCTAGTTTCAGCTTCACTTGCTATACTATATGCATAAATCATACGATGACTTTTATATCTGCTTCCTAAATTTCTTGTCCTATATGAATAATCAGCGCCGGCCATAAAGCCATTTTCCTTCATATCATCATAAAACTTAACTTTTAATTTATATTCTTCAGTGTCAGAATAGTCCGGGATGTCATAGCCTTCTACCCTGATATAATAGTATTTTTCAGGAGCTGCCAAAAGGCTGATTCTCTCGTCTTCCCCTTTGCCTGAAGTTGAACTTTCTAATACCGTTCCGTCAGAGTTTATTAAATATAAATCATAATCCTTATCTGCAGGCACTGTCAGACTAAAGTATGCTCGTGCTGAT
>CABPCX010000237.1 GCA_902406135.1 uncultured Eubacteriales bacterium | reverse complement strand
TGAAGGGCTTGGGCACAAAGCATGAACTGCTGGCAATTACCGTAACGGGTCTGGGTTTCTTTTCCCTTGGTATCTCATAGTATTTGTCAACTATTTTGGCGCTGAGGTCAGCTATACCGATGAGGTCTTCCTCCGTCTCTGTGGGAAGTCCTATCATAAAGTAAAGCTTAACCCTCTCCCATGAACCTGAGAATGCCAGGGCACAGCCGTTAAGTATATCTTCTTCCGTAAGATTTTTATTAATTACGTTTCTGAGTCTCTGGGTGCCTGCCTCTGCCGCAAATGTAAGGCTGCTCTTTCTTACTTCCTGTATCTTCTGCATAAGGTCAAGGGAGAATGAATCTATTCTCAATGAAGGCAGAGAAAGATTTACCTGGTCCTTTGAGAAATCATCCAAAAGACCGTTAGCCAGGTCGTGGAAGCATGTATAGTCGCTGGTACTTAATGATACCAGTGAAATCTCGTCATCTCCTGACGCATCAATAAGTGAGTGCGCCTGTTTTATAAGTGTCTGATAGTTTTTCTCCCTTACGGGTCTGTATACAAATCCCGCCTGACAGAATCGGCAGCCCCTTATACATCCTCTGAAAAGCTCTAAAGTAACCCTGTCATGAACCGTCTCTATGAGGGGAACTATCATTTTAGGGGGATAGTATACACTGTCCATATCCGTAACTATAACCTTTTTGATAGTTGCAGGAGCTTCGGGCACGTTAGGACCGAAGGAAGCTATCTCACCGTTTTCCTTATAGGTGACATCATAAAATTTAGGAACATACATACCGTTTACGGAAAGGAGCTTTTTCAAAAACTCATCCCTTGTTCCGCCGTTTTTCTTATGTTCCTTATACATCTCCATTATATGGTCATACTCTACTTCACCTTCGCCAAGATAGAAGAAGTCCACAAAATCCGCAAGGGGTTCGGGATTATAGGCGCAGGAACCTCCGCAGAGTATTATGGGGTCATCTTCGCCCCTGTCCTTTGCATAAATGGGTATGCCTGACATATCCAGCATATTCAAAAGGTTTGTATAGCACATTTCATACTGGAGAGTAAAGCCTACAAAGTCAAATTCCTTGAGGGGTGTATAGGTCTCAAGGGAATAGAGAGGTATGTTATTCTCTCTCATGGCCTTTTCCATATCGGGCCAGGGAGCAAAGGCTCTCTCACAGTAGGTATCATCTCTTCTGTTCAGAAAAAAATAGAGTATCTGAAGTCCAAGGCAGGACATTCCGACCTCATAAACATCCGGAAAGCAGAATGCAAATCTTATATCTATATTTTCCGGGTCTTTTTTTACCATATTAAGTTCGTTTCCAGTGTATCTGGCAGGCTTTTCAACCTGGAGCAGTATCTCATCGGGAACTGTAATTTTACTCATATTATCCTCCTATGCCCTTTTGGGGCATTTAATCTGCGAATCTGTCCGCATACTTTATCACTATATATAATAACCTAAATTCATAACTATTGCACTAACTTTTTTAATAAAATAGGGAGCTCCCAAAAAAGGAGCTCCCCGAATTTGCTTTCAGCTGTTTAAGGAACTAAAACCATTATTCTTTCATCAAGGGGTGCTTCGCTGTTCTTTACGTAATTCTGCACTCCGAAAAGGCTGTTCATTCCTGCCGTAGCTATATATTCTTTTCCGTCCATTGTTACTATTCTCTTATCAAAGCTGTTTTCTATGTCACCGTTTTTAATTATGCCGCCGCTGTTTGTTATCTCATAGGTATTTCCGTTATATTTGAAGCCGTTTTCGGTCATTTCGGCTCCTATGCCCTTTAAAAAGTCGTCAAAGGGCACATAAAAATCCTTTGTCTCAGTCTCGAATGGCTTCAGAAGACTACTTTCATCGGCCTTTTTATAGTTATTGACATTGTCAAGGTCATACTCTATTCCGTCAATTATAACCTTTTTAAACTTTGACAGGTCAAGTATTTCTCTGGCGTCAGCAGTACATTCCCATCTGTCATATTCTTTGCCTTCTTTTCTAAGGCTCATCATATCCACGTCAAACAGCTGATTATAGGTTTTAACGCTTCCGTCATCCATAATAAAGAATGTGTTCATATCATATATTTCAAGTTCTTCATCCGCCGGTACTTCCTTTTCTATTATCACTCCCATGGGATTGAGCTTTAATACCGCATTTCCGTAGGGCTGTCCAGGAAGGGTATATTCTATGGTTTCAACATCCGTATTTAATTCAATAACAATTACATTATCATCGGTATCGATACATTCAAACTGCAGTGCCACTTCTTCGCCGTCTTTTTCCGTACCCAGTGCATCTATGGAAAATTCCCATACTCTCATTTTGTCGGTATTATATTCAAACAGCTCCTGGCCTCCCCAGCCCTCTATATAGTGGCCGTCATAGTCGTTTACATAGTTTATATACGTATCCCTTATAAGCTCGAAATCTTCGCTGTTAAGTATTTTTTCGCCTTCGGGGGTAAGAGCCTCCGCCGCTACCACAGTCTTGATACTGTACTTGGTTGTTATTACCTTATCGATTGATATTCTTATGTTTCCGTCAGATACCGATTCTCCGAGAGTCTTTACGTATTTTTCCATACTTGTTGTGTCTCCCGAAAAGAACTGCTTCAATAAATCAATATTAGTCATGGCAAAAACCGATGAGGCCATGGCCGCCGTAACTATACATGCTATGGCAAATCCCTTTAAAACTTTCTGCTTCATATATATTCTCCTTTCCGAAGGAACAGCGTTGAGTTTTTCATCAACCTTATTCAGTATGTCTTTTGAGCTTATATACGAAACATCTTCCCTGCATTCGGGCATTACTTCATTTCTTAATTTCTCAAGTCTGCTTTTCATAACTGTTCCTCCTTTCCGCAAAGATAATTTTTTAGTTTTTCCCTGCCGCGTTTCAGCTTTGTTTTGATTGTTGAGGCATTTATATCCATGGACTTGGATATTTCCCTTATTTTTTCTCCGTTATAGTAGTATCTGAGCATTATTTCGCTGTCGGGCTCCCCCAAAAGCATTACCGCTTCATAAAGCCTTCTGCTTTCATCGGCTTTCAAAGTTTCTGTTTCGGGATTTCCCCTGTCGGATACTGTTTTATCATTCAGCTCAACGGTATTTTCCGTTTCCCTGAGTTTATTCTTTGCTTTGTTCCTTGCCACAGCTCCTATATATGGTCTCAGCTCGCCGTCTTCCCGTATATATTCACTGTTATTCCAAAGGGATATGAACACATCGGAAATGACTTCCTCCATATCTTCCTTTGTACAGCTTAGGCCTATAACGTTATATACAACAACGCTTACATATGCTGAATACGTCTCTATCACCTTTTCAAGGGCACTTCTTTTTTTATTTTTAAGTCCTTTTATCAGGTCTTTATCTTTCATCGG
>CABPCX010000236.1 GCA_902406135.1 uncultured Eubacteriales bacterium | reverse complement strand
TAGGATGGACAAGGATACCATGCTTGTTGCGGTCAGCGACGGTGTTGTACATGCGGGAGTAGGACATTCCCTTGACCTGGGCTGGGAATGGGTCAATGTAAATACCTATTTAAGGGATTTATCTAAAGACGATATATCAACAAAAGAAGTAGTAAAAAATGTACTTGACTGCTGCAATGAGCTTTATGAAAACGAGCCCGGCGACGATACGTCTGTCCTTGCGGTAAAAATAAAGGAACAGCAGGTAATAAATATACTTTTCGGACCGCCTAGGGATAGGAAAAACGATACGGAAGTATTTGAAAAAGTACTGCGCTCAGGAGAAAAGGTGGTAGTATGCGGAGGCACGACTGCTCAGATAGCGGCAAGGCTTCTTAATACGGAAATGGAATTTGATATGGATACCATGACCATGGATATACCGCCCATAGCCAGAATTGAAGGCATTGAACTTGTAACTGAGGGCGTCATAACTCTTTCAAAGGCCATAGATATTTTAAGGGAGTATGTAAAGCCGGATTATAATCCCAGGCTTGAAAAGAGACTTCACGAAAATAACGCGGCGGCAATGCTTGCAAGGCTTCTTATAGAGGACTGTGACGCAGTTAAAATATATCAGGGAACAGCCATAAACCCTGCCCATCAGGACCTTACTTTTAAAATGGACTTTGTTTTTAAAATAAACCAGCTGAATGAATTTAAGATGCTGCTTGAGAAGATGGGAAAAGATGTGGAAGTAACTTATATTTAATTTTATTGAGGTATGTAATTTATGAATATTAAAAAATTTGAGAGCAATGTACAGTATACAAAATATCTTGTAAATAAGGAAATAACAGAAAGATTTATTAACGGTACACTGGACAGTTCGCTTGATGAAATAGCAGAAAAACTTGTCCCCGGACCTAAACCTGTCACAAGATGCTGTATATACAAGGAACGTCATATTATAAAGGAAAGAGCAAAAAATGCCATTGAACCGCTCAAAGGTACAAATGTAATTAATATCCTGCATGACGCCTGTGATGAATGTCCTGTCAACAGATTTATGGTAACTGAGGCCTGCAGAGGCTGTCTTGCCCATAAATGCGTTGAGGCCTGCCCTAAAGATGCTATTTATATAGTAAATCAGCATGCTTACATAAATCAGAATCTCTGTATTGAATGCGGAAGATGCCATGCGGCCTGCCCCTTCAATGCCATAAGCGATGTACAGCGTCCCTGTATACGTTCATGTGAAATCGGAGCAATAAAGATAGACGAAGACAGAAAAGCCTATATCGATGACAGCAAGTGCGTATCCTGCGGAGCCTGCGTGCATATGTGCCCCTTTGGAGCCATCGTTGATAAACCCTTTGTAATAGATGTGCTTAAAATGCTCAGGGATTCCGAAAACAACACAAAATATAAGGTTTACGCAATTATAGCGCCTGCCATATCATCACAGTTTACAAATGCGAGAATAGAGCAGGTAATTGCCGGAATTGAGAAAATAGGATTTTTCCATGCCGTTGAGGCTGCCCTTGGTGCTGATATAGTTTCATACCACGAGGCACATGAATTTGCCGAAACAGTTGAGGAAATGAAGTGGAAGACAACAAGCTGCTGTCCTGCTTTTGTAGACTATGTAAGCAAGACATTCCCCGAGCTTATGGGACATGTTTCAAATACGGTATCACCGATGATAGCTGCCGCAAGACTTATAAAGAGCATGGACGAGACAGCAAAAATCGTATTCATAGGACCCTGTACAGCAAAGAAAATGGAAATCAAGAAGGAAGACCTTAAAGATGCGGTTGACCTTGTTATTACATTTGAGGAACTTGCAGCTATGCTTGATGCCATGAACATCAACCTTGAGGAATGTGAAGACAGCGCCCTTGACAACGCATCATTCTTCGGAAGAATATTCGCAAGAAGCGGCGGTGTTTCGGAAGCTGTTAAACAGGTAGTTGAACACGAAAAAATAGATATCGAATTTAAGCCTGTAGCGGCTGACGGACTTGATGCCTGTGCAAAAATACTCAGACTTGCAAAGGCAGGAAAACTTGATGCTAACTTTATTGAAGGTATGGCATGTAAATGCGGATGTATCGGAGGAGCGGCATCACTTTCCCATGGTCCTAAGGACGTAACTCAGGTGGATAAATATGGCAAACTTTCAAAAGAAAAGAACAGTATTGATGCCATAAGCGTATTTGATATAGACAGCATAGAGCTGGAAAGAAAAAGATAAATAATTATGCAAAAAAAGGTCGATTTTGCCATGGCTTAAGTCGGCCTTTTGGCATAATAATAGAATTTTAAGATATAATTTTGTTTACTAAATGAGGAAAATGCAGTATAATTAAAATTTGTAAATCCAATGTTAATTGTATGGGAGAGTTGCCTATGGCAGAGCGTAAAAAGAAGAAGATCGTAAAACGCAGGGGCAGCGATGATATAAAAGATATAGTCGTCCACAGCAATAAACAGCATGGCGGCGGAAAGAAAAATGCAAAAAGAAAAGGTTCTCCTATCAATGTGCTGACGACGGTTCTGTTTGCCATAATACTTATTTATATGGTCAAATATACGGTAGACTTTGTTTCGGGAAGTACGAATATAAATATCGATACGGTTGATTACGGAACTATCGATATACCCAACTCCTTTGAAGGTCTTGTGGTAAGGGATGAATATGTCGTTAATGCAACTAAAACCGGACAGCCTTCATTTAATTATGCTGAGGGAGATAAGGTAAAGAAAAACGCTGTTATCTGTACGGTAGGAGAAAGCGATACGGCTAAAAGTGCTGAGGACAAGCTCCAGACTCTTGATGAAAATATAATAGAGACTCAGAAAAATAAGATAGATATATCTAAGTATAAAGACGAAATAAACAGTATTGAAAACAGTATATCTTCATCTATTGCATCGGCTCAGGCGAGAATCGCACTGGGAAATTATAATGATGTATATACAATGAGAAGTGCAATCCAGACCCAGATGGACTTAAGGACAGAAATATGGATAAGCGAAAACAGCGAGAGTTCAGACTCCATGGCTGCGGAGCGTCAAACCTATGCAAATCAGCTGTCTAACAGTCTGGAAAGCCTTTCGGCTCCCGAATCGGGAATACTTGTTCTTTCAAGTGACGGCAGTGAAGAAAAATTTACGCCGGATACACTGGCAAATATAACCGAAAAGGATATAAAGGCTTCTTATGATATTAAGTATATGTCAAAAACCACTACGGTAGAGGCAGGAAGCCCTGCTTTTAAAATAGTAAGAGATAATAACTGGTATATCTGTTCATACATAGATAATTCGATAGCTTCGGAATGGGAAGTAGGAGATACGAAAACCATCAGGGCTGTTGTTGATAAATCGGAAATTTCGGTTAAATT
>CABPCX010000235.1 GCA_902406135.1 uncultured Eubacteriales bacterium | reverse complement strand
ACAAGTATCACATCTGCGTCCTGAATGGTAGAAAGACGGTGGGCTATAATGAAACTTGTTCTGCCTTTCATCATCTGCTGGAAGGCATTCTGTATTTTAAGCTCTGTTCTTGTGTCTATGGAAGATGTGGCCTCGTCGAGTATCAGTATAGGTGGAAGACAGAGCATAACTCTTGTTATGCATAAAAGCTGTTTCTGCCCCTGTGAAAGACTTCCGCCGTCTTCCGTTATAAATGTGTCGTATCCGTCAGGGAGCCTCCTTATAAAGCTGTCAGCATGGGAAGCCTTTGCGGCGGCAATTATTTCTTCGTCGGTGGCATCAGGCTTACCCATTATTATGTTTTCTTTTATGGTGCCGGTTTTAAGCCACGTATCCTGAAGCACCATTCCATAGTTTGACCTGAGGCTTTTTCTTGTTATATTTCTTATGTCATTTCCGTCAACGGATATGCTTCCGCTGTCAACATCATAGAACCTCATAAGCAGATTTATAAGAGTTGTTTTTCCGCATCCGGTGGGGCCTACAATGGCTATACGCTGTCCGGACTTTACGCTGAGATTAAGGTTTTCAATGAGCTTTTTGTCAGGTACATAGCTGAAAGCCACATTTTCAAGATTTACGTTTCCTTCTGCCTCGCCAAGGACTACAGCATCGGGAGAATCGGGTACCTGAGGTTCCTCTTCTATAAGCTCAAATATTCTTGCGGCGCAGGCAATGGCATTTTGAAGTTCTGTGACTACGCCGGAAATCTCATTAAAGGGCTTAGTATACTGATTGGCATAGCTTAAAAATGCAGAAAGCTGTCCAACACTTAGTCTGCCGTATATTACCGAAAAGGCTCCGACAATACCAACGCTTGTATAAACAAGGCTGTTTACAAAACGTGTTGACGGGTTGGTGATAGAAGAGAAGAATGTAGCCAGAAGCGATGCACGCTCAAGACGTTTATTTATTTCATCAAATTTTTCCAGGCTTTTTTCTTCACGTCCAAAGGCCTGGACCACCTTCTGATTTCCTATCATTTCATCGATATAGGCTGTTTCTTCGCCCCTTGTCTCAGACTGTACACGGAACATTTTGTATGTCCTTTTAGCTATAAATGTAGCTACAAACAGAGATATGGGAGTAACTAAAAGCACTACGATACTTATTGTCACATTTACACTGAACATAAAGAACAGAGTACCAAGTATAGTAAGAACTCCTGTAAACAGCTGTGTGAATCCCATAAGCAGACCGTCTGCAAACTGGTCCACATCGGCTATAACACGGCTGACGATGTCTCCTGACGAATGATTATCTATATACTTTAACGGAAGTATTTCTATCTTTTTGAATGCTTCGTCCCTTATATCACGGGTGACGTTATATGTTATTTTATTATTGCATATATTCATTGCCCACTGGCTGACGGCTGTCAATGCTGCAATTACCGCCATTTGGAATATTATGGGCTTTATTTTTATGAAGTCCACATTTCCTTCTGAAATTATACAGTCAACTGCCTTTCCCGTAAGGAGAGGAAAATACAGCGTAAGAGCAACGGTTATGACTGCAAATATAAGAGATATTATTACAAGGGGAGTGTAGGGACGGATTTTTTTAAGAACCT
The DNA here is from genome assembly GCA_902406135.1 of uncultured Eubacteriales bacterium. GTDB lineage: Bacteria > Bacillota > Clostridia > Lachnospirales > Anaerotignaceae > Metalachnospira. The sequence continues at coordinate 1,793 of CABPCX010000235.1, read as the reverse complement.
TTTTTAATGTCTTTTTCTGAAATGAATCTTTTCCGGCCATAATTACACCTCCTTCTTGTCTTTTGAAAATTGTGAATAGTAAATTTCCTGATATACACCGCAGTTGTCTATGAGCTCCTGGTGGGTGCCTATTTCTGCGATTTTTCCGTCGTCAAGGACGATTATTTTATCCGCATACTGGATAGATGACGCACGCTGGGACACTATGAAAACAGTGGGACTGTTATCCATTTCACGTATGGCCTTTCTTAAGGCTGCGTCAGTGGCATAGTCAAGGGCAGAGGCACTGTCGTCAAGGATAAGTATTTCAGGCTTTCTGACTAATGCTCTGGCAATTGTAAGGCGCTGTTTCTGTCCGCCAGAGAAGTTTTTGCCGCCCTGGGCTACTTCGGAGTCAAGACCGTTTTTCTTTCCTTCCACTACTTCTAAAGCCTGGGAAACTTTAAGTGCTTCATATATGTCCTCTTCAGAGGCGTTTTCATTGCCCCAAAGAAGGTTATCCCTTATGGTTCCTTTAAACAGCACTGCTTTCTGCATTACTATGCCGATTTTCTGGCGGAGGTCGTTTATGGCATAATCTTTGACATTTATTCCGTCAACAAGTACTTCACCTTCGCAGGCATCGTAAAAGCGGGGTATCATATTTACTACCGAACTTTTTCCTGAACCTGTGCCGCCGATGATTCCTATGGTTTCTCCTCTTTTTACATTGAAGTCAATGTCTGTGAGGGAGTCCACATCGGATTTTCCATAGCGCAGGCATACATGATTGAATTCCACGGCATAGTCTGTCTTTTTATCCGGTGATACAGGATTTTCCGTTTCGTCCATAGACGATTTTATTTCAAATACGCTCTGTACACGGTTTCCGCAGGCAATGGCTTTATTGATAAGCACTATAAGGTTTGCCAGCTTTATAAGCTCAACAAGAACCTGTGACATATAGTTTATAAGTGCTACGACTTCTCCCTGAGTTATGATGCCTGTATTTACCCGTATTCCTCCTGTCCAAACGAGGGCTGCAATGGCAAGGTTTACAATAATATATGTCATAGGATTCATAAGGGCTGATATTTTACCTACGAATATCTGAAGGGAAGAAAGGGCGTTGTTTGCATCTTCAAATTTTTCCGTCTCGTTTTCTTCTTTGTGAAAGGCCCTTATAACACGAACTCCGGTGAGGTTTTCACGGGTTATTCCAAGGACGGTATCAAGTCTTGACTGAACCTTTTTATATAAAGGTATGCTGGCATACATTATGCCGAAAACCACAACGGATAAAACGGGAATGGCAACAACAAATATGAGGGCGGCTTTTACATCTATTGTAAAGGCCATAACCATTGCTCCGAATACTATAAATGGCGAGCGCATAAAAAGCCTTAAAAACATATTTACGCCGTTCTGAACCTGATTTATATCACTGGTCATTCTTGTTATGAGGGTAGATGTACCTATGGTGTCCATCTCTGTAAAAGAAAGGGACTGTATGTGTTCAAAGAGGGAGTGTCTCAGTTTTGTGGCGAATCCGGAAGCCGCCTTTGCCGAAAAATACTGGGCTGTTATGAAACAGGCCAGACCTATTATTCCCAACAGTATCATTACAAGACACATTCTGATTATATAGTTTTTGTCGCCCAAAGGTATTCCCACATCTATGACTTTTGCCATAACAATGGGTACAAAAAGCTCAAATAATGACTCCAGCATTTTAAAGAGAGGCGCAAGAATGGATTCTTTTTTATAATCTTTCAAATAATAAATTAACTTACGCATTTTATCACCTGATTTTA
>CABPCX010000234.1 GCA_902406135.1 uncultured Eubacteriales bacterium | reverse complement strand
TGCCATAAGTATGGCGGCAGGAGGAGGCCCCGTATCCACCACAAACCTTACGACGCTCATTACTGCCGCGGCAGGAGGCGGCATCGGAGGCATACTTGGAGTAAATACAAAACAGTAAAACATGTATTTTGAAATTAGTACTTTGCAAATGAAAGAAAATATGGTACAATTGAAAAAAATATGTATATATAAATGGGAGGTTACATAAATGAAACACGTTAAAACTTTAAATAATGCTATGCTTAAAGAATCTATGGTAAAGGGCGGCTGCGGTGAGTGCCAGACATCTTGCCAGTCAGCATGCAAAACAAGCTGCACAGTAGCAAACCAGCCTTGCGAAAACAGATAATGAAAAGTTTAAGAGTGCCGATATTATCGGCACTCTTGCATTGTACGGAAGAAAGGAAATAAAATATGCTTCATAAATTTTCTATGAACGGCATAAACGTTCTTATGGATATCAACAGTGGAGCAGTTCACGCTGTTGATGATGTTGCTTATGATATAGCTGACCTGTATACAGAAATGAGCTTTGATGAAATATGTGATAAGTTTTCTGATAAATACAGCAGAGAGCAGCTTAAAGAGGCAGCAGACGAGCTTGAGGAGCTTAAGGAAGCCGGAATGCTCTATACCGAAGACGAATATGAAAAAGTACTTGAACAGGTAAAGAACCGTGCTCCCGTAGTAAAGGCCCTCTGCCTCCATGTTGCGCATGACTGCAACCTTAAATGCAGATACTGCTTTGCGGAAGAAGGAGAATATCACGGAAAACGTTCTCTTATGAGTGCTGAAGTCGGCAAAAAGGCTATCGATTTCATAATTGCCAACAGCGGCAAGAGAAGAAATCTTGAGGTAGACTTTTTCGGCGGAGAACCTCTTATGAACTTTGATGTTGTTAAAGAGATAGTTGAATACGGAAGAGAGCAGGAAAAACTCTACGATAAAAACTTCAGATTTACTATAACAACTAACGGTATCCTTCTTGATGATGAAAAACAGGCATATATCAATGAAAATATGCACAATGTAGTTCTCAGCCTTGACGGAAGAAAGGAAATAAATGACTTTATGCGTCCCAGAGCAGGAGGAATGGGAAGCTATGATGTTATTGTTCCCAAGTTCCAGAAGCTGGCTGAAAGCAGAAATCAGACAGATTATTATTTAAGAGGAACATTTACTCATAATAATCTTGATTTTTCAAAGGATATTTTCCACATTGCCGATGACCTTGGATTCAAACAGGTATCAGTTGAGCCCGTTGTTGCCGAGGACACAGAAGATTACGCAATTAAGGAAGAAGACCTTGAAACTATCTATGCCGAATACGAAAAGATAGCTGAAGAGTTATACAAGAGACATAAAACAGGAGAGAAGGACTTTAACTTCTTCCACTTTATGATAGACCTCACAGGAGGCCCCTGCATCGCAAAAAGACTTTCTGGCTGCGGAAGCGGAACAGAGTATCTTGCAGTGACTCCTGAGGGTGACCTTTATCCCTGCCATCAGTTTGTAGGACAGGAAGAATACAGAATAGGTTCAGTATTTAAAGGAATAGAGAATTCTTCTATCAGAGACGAATTTGCTAACTGTAATGTATATACTAAGCCCGACTGTAAAAAATGCTGGGCAAAATTCTACTGCAGCGGTGGCTGTATGGCAAATGCCTGTCATTATGCAGGAGACATTATGGGCACATACGAAATAGGATGTAAACTCCAGAGAAAGAGAATAGAGTGTGCCATAATGATAAAGGCAAAACTTATGCTTGATGAATTAGAAAATAAATAAAAAATGATCCGCCGGTATTAAGAACGGCGGATTTTTTTATTGTTTAAACTATCTTCTATAAGTTTTACATTGTTTTTAAGCCTTTCGTTTTTAGGCTCTTTTTCGACGGCAGTTTTTGCTTCGACTAAGGCTTCTTCTGTACGTCCCGTATTATAAAGGGCGATGGCTCTCAAATCGTTGGGAAGACTTCCCCAGGAAGCCGCCTCGCATATATACGATGCCGGACGAACCTTTATTTTTAGGGCACATTCCGTGAAATACAGCACTCCGTCCCATTCCTTTTCCCTATATAGCATAAGTGCCAGGTCCATATAAGGCTCCCTTAAATGAGGTGCCTCGGCTATGGCCTTCAGATACCAGTCCCTGGCTGCTGCGGCGTTGCCTTTCATATAGTAGGAATTAGCTATATACCTCATTGAAGCCGAGCGCTCGTCTTTCCAAAGAGCTGTAGGCATTGCAAGGTGTCTCTCAAGGGTTCTTATGCAGTCATCCCATCTTCTTTTAAACATATATTCTCTTCCGAGATAATGCATATTTCTGTCATCGTCCGGACTTTCTTCAACAGACATTTCAAGCAACCCAAGATACTGGCTCCTTGATTTGTTTTTGTCAGGATAATGATTAAGCTGTATTCCTTCGATGGTTATAACATTTCTTGAAATGGAAGGGTCCGTTATTTCCAAAACTTCATGTACCGGATGAGTCCATCTGAATCCTTTTCTGGCATGTATGTTTTCTTCCCAAAATACTACGCCTTCACTGCCGTCCTCATTAAAACTCCAGGTATAACGGAAACGAGCCTGTGAATCGCCTCTTTTCCATGTCTTTTCAATACGTTCTCTCCATCCGGGAAGAAAAACCTCATCAAGGTCCGTACATACACATACGTCCACATCTTCCGGAACAAGTTCCAGTGACATATTCCTTGCTGTGTCGAACCTCCAGGGGACTATTTTTGCCGTATCAACAACTACACCGCGTTTTTTGAGTTTCTCTACGGTATCATCTTCTGACCCGGTATCCAAAACATAAAGTCCGTCGGCTTCCGACATTGAATCGACCCAGCGGTCAACAAAAGCCGATTCGTTTTTACAAATAGTATATACAGCTATCTTCATATATTCCTCCTGATAGATTACATTATAAAACGGGAGGGAATAACCCCTCCCTTGTAAATTACTTATCCATCAGCTTTTAATAATGCCTGCGGCACGCAGATTATCCAATAACTGATTGAACTGAGTTACGATATCCGTTGAACTTCTTGCGTTGCTTACAGCCTCAGCAGGAGTTACAGAAGGACCAGTAGGGCCGGTAGGACCTATTCTTCCCTGGAGACCTGCGGGACCGGTAGCACCCTCAGGGCCAGTAGGACCGGTAGGACCTTCAGGACCGGTAGGACCTTCGGGGCCAGTAGGACCGGTGGGACCTTCGGGACCGGTAGGACCCGTAGCACCTTCGGCACCCTGGGCACCGGCAGGACCAGTGGGACCTTCGGGACCGGTAGGACCCGTAGCTCCGCTTGAAGGACCAGTGGGGCCAGTAGGACCGGTAGGGCCGGTAGCACCTTCAGTACCCTGAGGACCGGTGGGACCTTCGGGACCAGTAGGGCCGGTAGC
>CABPCX010000233.1 GCA_902406135.1 uncultured Eubacteriales bacterium | reverse complement strand
TAAACAATATTTTTCCGATATAAGTACACAATTTATGCAATAAAAAAGCAGGCCCATAAATGGGCCTGCTTAATTTTTTTATCTCTCAGTAAGCATTATGAGAACAACATCATTGCCGTATGTATAACCAGTAACATTATATTTACTTGTATTCATAGCTGTAGCAAGATTTGTCTGCTCATACGTCTTAGGACCAGTCTTAACATAGCACTGAACATCTTCGCTTACGTTGTACTTCTTGCTTCCGCTTGAAGCTGTTCCATAGCTTATGTTATTGAGTGATACAGAAGTAAGTCTTCCTACATAAATGAGTTTTTCATTTCTGAACTGGAAGTATGCTGCACCACTGTCACCGCCAAAGTCATTTCCTGAAACAGTAGCAGTACCTGACTTACCGTTGATGATATAGTTATAAATTGTTTCTGTAGGTTCTTCAGCCATTCCGTCAGAGCCAAAGATTTCCTGTTTGCTTACAACTATACCAAACTGTTTTCCGTCGCTTGTAACATCGTAAAGGATAAGGTCTGTGATTTCTCCGTTTCCGTTTGTTACATAGTACAGTACGTTATCACTGAGTATCTCTTTACCAGCAAGTTTTGAAGGATATGTAACTGCTGCTGAGTAATCCTGGTTTACATTGATGATGTTGCAGTTAGAAGCAACAGGATGTGTACCAAGTTTTGTTCCGTCAGAGTTGAATGTACCGTTGATTCTCTTAACAGCCTGTTTCTGAACTGTGTTGTTCTGGCCGTCAAATGCAATGGATACAACGTCTCCTACCTTGAACTTATCTGCATCTGTCTGGTATGTTCTTACAACACCGTCAGTACATGTTACATTAACAACGCTTTCAATAATCTTAGCACCTGCTTCATTTACGTAAGAATCAGAACCTATGCTTGATACGATTCCGACATAGCTTCCGCTGAAGCGTGATGTAGATACAACATCAACAACAGTACCATCTTTACCAAGAAGAAGTGTAACTGTATCGCCGATTGTGTATGAACCAAGGTCAGAAAGTTTATATGCTGCTGTGCTTTCAAGATTATAAGTATTGCCTGCAACAGTAACGCTTGTAGGATTAGCAGTAGAAGGTGTTGCTGCTGTGTAAGTTCCTGTAACGCTGTTAGCATAAATCCATATAGTCTTAAGAGCTTCGTTGTAGTAGTAAACATCATAAATCTGAATTGCTGAAGATGTACTGAGAACACCGTTTCTATAGATAGTAGCATCAATAGCAGCGAAAGGTATATTGGAGAATATACTTCCTGATTCGTATACATAGGGGCCTTTAAGGTCGCTTGCAACGAGTGATGAATAGTTGATGTTTCCGGCATTGTCTACAGTATAGCCAAGTTTAGTAGCGTATACCTGTCCGTCAGCTGTCTTAGCCTTAAGCATATTATAGAAAATATATACACAGTCATTTCTTGTAATATACTGGCCTTTTGTTAATGTAAGATTATCATCAATTCCAAGAGACTGGAACTTTGATATCTGTGCTGAAGGGAATACTCCGGCAAATGTTGAAGGGTCATAGCCCAGAACTTTGAGAACAGCAGTTGCTGCTTCTTCATACTTTATCTTATTGTCAGGTCTGAATGTTCCGTCAGAATATCCGGTCATCCAGCCATTGTCAACGGCTACTCTTATGTATTCAACTGCCCAGTAATTCATTTTTACGTCTTTATATAATGAGCTTGCTGACTCATCTCCCATCTCATCTTTATAGACGGATGCTGAGACAAGCATTTTTGCAAACTCTGCTCGTGTAACGGTACTGGTAAGATTCATATTTCCGGCACCGTCTCCACCCATAATGCCAAGCGCTTTGACAGTTTCAATGGCTGTCTGGCTTGAAGCTGCGAAAACCGGTGTCACAAAGGCTGATACAGTGAGAACCGCCGCACAAATAAGACTTACAAATCTTTTAAGTCTTTTCATGGTCTTCCTCCTTTAATGTTGAGTTACTTTTATATTATCAATCGTATCTTAAAGCATCGATAGGGTTAAGTCTAGCGGCCTTTTTAGCAGGCATATATCCGAAGAATATACCGATAGCAGCAGAAATACCAAATGATGCCATAACAGCGAAAATAGTAGGAATAACGGTGAAACTCTGGGAGTAAATTATAACTATTACCTTCGTAACAACAAAGCATAATATGTAGCCCAGAACTATTCCTATAACGCCTCCCAGCGCGCTCGTCGCGGCAGCCTCAATTACAAACTGGCTCATAATATATCTTTCTTTTGCTCCGAGTGCCTTTCTTATACCTATCTCCCTTGTACGCTCCGTTACCGAAACAAGCATAATATTCATAATTCCGATACCGCCTACGACAAGTGAAATTCCGGCGATAAGAGTAAGTACGGTGATCATAAGATTTGTCATCTGATTCATCATATCAAGCAGTTCAGCCATACTGTTTATATAGAATGAGTCGCTGTCACCATTAAAATATTCTGTCAGGCTGTCCTCAAGAGCTTTTTTAGCCTGGCTGGACATGTCTTCGCTTTTAAATGTTATTGTAAAATCACTTACATCTTTAATATTCATCATTCTGCTGACGGTACTGTATGGAACGTAAATAGCGTCATCAGTTGAATATTCTTCACTCTTGGCCTTTTCTTCAAGAACACCTACGATAGTAAAGTCCCTGCCGTTCAGCTTGACACTGTCTCCAAGTCCTTTTCCGCCGAAATATTTTTTATTAACATACGAACCAATAATGCAGACACTGTTTCTGTTTTTTATGTCCATATACTGTATATTTCGGCCATCTGTAAGCTTAAGCCCCTTTATATCAAGGAACTGTTCGCTTACGCCTGTCACATTTGTTGAATTAAGGTTGTCGGTTCCGACTTTCTTGGAACCCTGAAATGATATGGTAGGTGTCATTTTGTCAAGGTATTCAGAATTTTCATCAACAATGACCTGCATATCATCAACAGTCATTTTCTGATTTCCCCTTCCAAATACATATACGGAAAGAGTATTAGTTCCCATACTTTCGAACTGGTCTTTCATATATTTTTCCATACCGTTTCCGATACCCGTTATAACTATAACGGCCGCAACACCTATGATAATACCAAGCATCGTAAGGATAGACCTTGTTTTGCTTGATTTGATGTTTTTCATCGCCATTGAAAAGGATTCATAAATATTCATTCATTTCCTCCTTCCTCGACGTCATCATCGTCATCATCTAATCTAAATGTAGGCTGAACGAATGCCTGAGGGTCACTGGTAGGTCCGTCATAGACCTTCATTCCGTCCTCCAGTCTTATAACTCGTTCCGCTGTTGCCGCTATTGAATTGTCATGGGTAATAAGAACGACTGTATTGCCCTGCTTATGAAGTTTCTGAAGTATTTTAAGAACTTCACGGCCTGTTCTGGAGTCAAGGGCTCCGGTAGGCTCGTCG
>CABPCX010000232.1 GCA_902406135.1 uncultured Eubacteriales bacterium | reverse complement strand
TCTACCATAAATGCGGCTTTTCCGCCTGCCTTAAAGGAAGTATGCTTAGACATATCTACGTTTTCCTCAACGCGTATGTCTTTATTTATTTTTAGTTTCGCCAGTTCCATCATATGGCACACATGAACCTTCTCCAAAGATATCCTCCTTATTGTTTTTATACTTATCAAAATCTTCATAGATTTCAGTTTTTGTTGCCAGGTCTTTTGCATTGAGCCTATTATTTATAAATCTCTTTACGTATATATATATAACAGCCATAGTAGGCACACCTAAAATCATACCGATGAATCCAAACATTCCGCCGCCTACTATTATAGCGAACATTACCCAAAAGCTGGCCAGGTTTGTTGTTTTGCCTAATATCTTTGGAGCTATTATGTTTCCATCTATCTGCTGAATAACAAGTATCATAATTGCAAACTTCACAGCCGCCCAAGGGTCAATGCACAAAAGCAAAATACCTGACGGTACTGCTCCGATAAATGGGCCGAAGAACGGAATTATGTCGGTAATGCCCACAACGACACTTATCAATACAGGCAACGGCAGACCCATTATACTCATGCCTATAAAACATAATATTCCCACCATTATTGAATCTATGACTTTACCTGTGATAAAACCACCGAAAGTGTCATTACATATACGTCCGAATTCAAATATATCGTCAGCTTTCTTTTTCGAGAAAACCGCCAATACCAATTTTTTCGCCTGAGCTTGGAAAATTTCTTTGCTGTTGAGAATATATACGCATATTATCAAAGATACAAGCACATCTATGACTCCCCCTATGGTTCCCATTACTCCGGCAGAAACACCCACCACTATAGATTCTGCTCTAGGTAACAGGTTCGCTTGTGCCCATTCAAAGAAGTTGCCCGAAATGTCTTCCAGCTTGGCTTGTAAAAACGCAGCCAAGTCAGGATTTTGCTCTATGTTGTTTTGTATCCAAGTAGAAATTCTGGCAGTAGCGTCAGGCAATCCGCTTACTAAGCTCACAATGCTGTTAATCAATTCAGGTATAACCAGCATTATCAATCCGCTTAAAATAAATAAAAGCAAGAATACTGATACTATAGTCGCGAAAAACCTTGAAAAGGTATAGGCTCTTACCGTATTTTTAAATCTTTTTTTATTAAACTTATATATGAACTTAAGAGAGCCGTTATAAATTGGGCATAGCAAATATGCTATCACGATTCCCAAATAAAACGGTGTCAGTATACCGTTTATATTTCGTATGACCTCTGTTAATCCGTTTAAATTGCTTAAAAGAAAGAAGCATAAAACCAACGCTCCTCCGGATATAAATAAAGTCAATCCTGCTTTTGCGTATCTACTGTGAAAGTTGATTCTTTTATTCCCCATATTTTTCTTCCTCCAAAACTCATCATACCCCGGTTTCAATAAGCGGTCAACTGCATCATAAGGTCTGTCCTTTCAAGAACAGCTTTAAGCATAGCCTCTCTCATTGGGCTGCAGTCTGCATCTTTCAAACCTCTAAGAACCGCTCTGTTATACTCTTCCTCGCTCATAGCAAAGGTTACCGCCGGATATCCTCTCTCCATTAAGAAATATGTCATTAATACCCTGGCCAATATCTTATCTTCGTTTCCATACGGAAAGATTTTTAAGATCTCGTTGTGTATTTCAGCTGCAGCATTAAAGCATTCAACACTATCTCCTGTGATTTTATTCTTTTTATTTATAATCATCTGCAGGTTCTTCATGGCACTTGGTATTTCAGCAGGTATGGCCGGTATGTAATCATATTCTGTTATTACCATGCCCTTTTTTCTATATCCATCGCTTAAATCTGCGTTATCTGCCGATAACAAATTATGAAATGTGTTTATCAACTTAAGGTCAATATCCACGCGGCGAGATATAAAGTCATACATGCTGGCAAGGATCTTTTCCAATCTCTGAACCATAAGGTGCTCCCACACTGAAGCGGCTAAAACATACTGTCCTGTCAAAAGATTTTCTGTCTGTTCAGGTGTAAGCTGCGAACCTTCCATTTTCAAATTTCTATACACCCATTCTTTTTTCTCCATGTGGTTCATGAAGGCTTTAACATCGTTTGAAAAAGGCATTCTTCTTGATAATATGACCATTTTCTTCTTAATATCTCTTATCATGATGTCCCCCTCTTTCTTTTTCCTGCATGCTTACCTTTTTATCTTATCATAAAAAAAGGCCTTTGGGGCTTTTTGATTGAAAATTTATATATTTTCTAGACAGCTTACCAAAGGCATTTTTTCAATGAATGGCGGAATCTTCCCTTCTCCGGCTCAACTATACATGTCACGACATGTCACGTTCAGAAATATATCTGTCTTCTATAGCCGGCACCAGACAAATTTTATAATGCTTGACACCTTCCTTAAGACCTTCATAAGGTTCATTTACATAAAATTGATAATATGGTATAAGATAATCTTCTATTCCTGTCGAGTAACACAGTTCTACCTTTTCCACATCTTCTTTATCAATAGACGTATTTCCACTAATGCTGTTATATTCTCCGGTAAGAAGCTTCTCTTCTGCTTCTTCTATCGTTATGAGCGGATAATCCCCTGCTTTTTCTATTACAGAGAGATAATCATTTATGCGTATGTGAATGAGCCATCCATCTTCTATATAAAAATCTGCTCGCTTAAAATTATAGTTTAGAAGGGTTTGTATATAATCTTGATCTTTATCATAAATCTGGAATTGCCAATGCCCAGTTCCTGTCAAATCTGTCTCCACATACGTTATCTTTTGAGGGTCAGAAAACCCCAACAAATCGGAACACTGGCAAGATAAATAATCAATAAGCTCATTTGCTTGTTCTTCGGTTACGGCGCTGTCAGTCATATAGCTTACCTGTGCTGCCCACTCTTGCGGCAACTTGAGAATTCCTTTTTTCCGGGTTTCCTCTCCTGGCTCAGATGCCACAGTGCTTATAAAAATATTTCCGTTTCTTTCCACTTGTATAATCACATCTTCCGCATAACCTTTTAATGCTATCAAGCCATCATATTGCGAATATTCTTTTTCATCGTCGTATCCTTTGTAATTATCTGTATCTTCCACCCTTTCTATTTTAACTATTTTCAAATCTAATGCTTCGGCTGCAGAATATATTTTTGCTTCCATTTCATCTTCTGTCAACCCGCTGGCAGGTCCGCCGTGAGGGTAATAACCACTGTTCTTAAAAGCCGGTAATGTTTCCAGTTGTTTTTCCGGTCTCCAAGGATTTCCATTATCAACCTCTGCGATTCCAGCTTTTCCAGAATTCAAACCGTCATCACCCATACCTGAGCTTATCCCTCCGCGAGATATATCTAAAATCGGCAAATCGTTTCCAGTGCCTAATAAATCATCTATATTCTGGTCTTCTAAAAAGCAAACTCCTGCTATTACTACAGTACATATGCATGCGGCTATCGCGGCTTTTAAAATCCTTTTTTCTCTATGCTTAGCCGTATCCTTTTTAATTACC
>CABPCX010000231.1 GCA_902406135.1 uncultured Eubacteriales bacterium | reverse complement strand
ATGTCATAATCGCGAGGGCAAAATATTCTGCCGCATAAAAGATTTTAAAAAGAAAGAGGGATAAGAGATGTTTGAAACAAAAGGCAAAAAGGCAAAAGAACTGTTAGCCTACTATCAGGCTAAACTGGACGAAGAAGCAAGACAGGCGAAAGCTGAAGGAAGACTCGTCTGCTGGTCAGCTTCTGTAGCACCTCCGGAAATGTGTGTAGCAATGGATATCGCAATGGTATATCCCGAGACACACGCAGCCGGTATCGGAGCAAGAAAGGGCGCTCTTGATATGATCGATGTTGCTGACAGCAAAGGATACTCAATCGACTGCTGTTCATACGGAAGAGTAAACATCGGTTATATGGAACTTCTTAAAGAAGAGGCTCAGACAGGCGTTACACCTGAAGCTCTTAAAAATTCTCCCGCTGCGAGGGTACCTCTTCCTGACCTTGTAATTACATGTAACAACATCTGTAATACACTTCTTAAATGGTATGAAAACCTTGCTGTAGAGCTTGATATTCCCTGCATCGTTATCGACGTACCTTTCAACCACACAATGCCTATTCCTGAATATGCAAAGGCATATATCGCAGACCAGTTCAGAAATGCTATTTCTCAGCTTGAAGTAATCTGCGGAAGACCTTTTGACTATAAGAAATTCCTTGAGGTAAGACAGCAGACACAGCGTTCCGTATACCAGTGGAACAGAATTGCTGCAATGGCACACAACAAACCGTCACCTCTTAACGGATTTGACTTATTCAACTACATGGCTCTTATCGTTTGTGCAAGAAGCCGTGACTATGCTGAAATCACATTCAAGGCATTTGCTGACGAATTAGAGGAAAATCTTAAGAACGGCGTTTATGCATTCAAAGGAAATGAAAAGACACGTATTACTTGGGAAGGAATTGCTGTATGGCCTCACCTTGGACATACATTCAAATCACTCAAGAACCTCAACTCAATTATGACAGGCTCAGCTTACCCCGGACTTTGGGATCTTCATTATGATGCCAATGACGAGTCACTCCATTCAATGGCTGAAGCTTATACAAGAATTTATATCAACACATGTCTTGAAAATAAGGTTGCAGTTCTCCTTGACATTGTAAACGGCGGAAAATGTGACGGTGTTGTATACCACCTTAACAGAAGCTGTAAACTTATGAGCTTCCTTAATGTAGAGACAGCAGAGATCATCAAAGACAAGACAGGCGTTCCTTATGTAAGCTTTGACGGTGACCAGACAGACCCTAGAAGCTTCTCACCTGCACAGTTTGATACACGTGTTCAGGCGCTTGTTGAAATGATGGAACAGCAGATTGATGAAAAAGCAGAGTAAGGGGGAAGGAAAATGAGCAAAGTAGATACAATATTAAACCAGCTTAAGGACATAGCAGCAAATCCCAAAAAAGCTATGGATGACTATAAAAACGAAACAGGAAAAGGCGCTATCGGTATTATGCCTTTATACGCTCCTGAAGAACTTGTATATGCCACAGGATATCTTCCCATGGGAATCTGGGGCGGAAGCAAGACTATTTCAAAAGCACGTACATATCTTCCTGCATTTGCCTGTTCTATAATGCAGCAGGTAATGGAACTTCAGTGCAGCGGTGCATACGATGAACTTGCAGCTGTTGTATTCTCAGTTCCCTGCGATACACTTAAATGCTTAAGCCAGAAATGGAAGGGAACATCACCTGTAATCACATTCACACACCCTCAGAACAGAGGACTTGAATCAGCTAATCTTTTCCTTGTTGAGGAATATAAGATTGTCAAGGATAAACTTGAGCAGATTGTAGGCGCACCTATAACAAATGCAGCTATCGAGAACGCTATCACAGTTTATAACGAAAACAGAGCTGTAATGCGTGAATTTGTAAAGGTAGCAGCTGATTATCCTCAGGTAATCGACCCCGTTGCTAGACATGCCGTATTCAAATCAAGAATGTTTATGGATAAGGCAAAACATACAGTTCTTGTAAAAGAGCTTATGGAAGAAATCAAGAAGAGCGAAGTACAGCCTTGGACAGGCAAGAAAGTTATCCTTACAGGTATCCTTGCTGAGCCCAACGAAGTACTTGACATATTCAAGGAAAACGGTCTTGCAATAGTTGCTGATGACCTTGCACAGGAATCAAGACAGATAAGAGTTGACGTACCTTCAGGAGAGGCAGCTCCTTTATACAGACTTGCAAAAGTATGGCAGAATATGTATGGATGCTCAGTTGCAACTGATACAAAGAAAATCAGAGGCAAAATGCTTATGGATATGGTTAAACAGACAGGCGCAGATGCAGTTATCGTTTGTATGATGAAATTCTGTGACCCCGAAGAGTGGGATTATCCTGTATACTATAGACAGTTTACAGAGGCCGGAATCAAGAGCCTTATGATTGAAATTGACCAGGAGTCATCATCATTTGAACAGACAAGAACAAGAGTTCAGAGCTTCGCAGAAACATGTTAAAAAACTTAGTCACACCTCTTTCTTAACGGCATAGCCGTAAAGGAGGATATATAGGCAGAGACTTTCACTCCCCATAGAGCCTCTGCCTTATAAACAACACCCTATTTAAAACCCAATAACTACTATCGAAATCTACTGAAAAAAACCGCACATTATGTGCGGTTTTTTCTATGTTTATATTTATTAGTTGCTTTGGGGGCTTACGACCTTTCTGCGCTCAGGCAGCTGAGTAAGTATAACTCCTGCAAATACGAGGGCACATCCGAAAAGTTCCTTTGCGGATAATGCCTGGCCAAGAAGCACCCAGCCGAATAATACGGAAAATACAGATTCCAGTGAGCATATAAGAGATGCTACGGTAGGGTCGATATCCTTCTGGGCAATTATCTGTAAAGTGTATCCTGCGCCTGATGAAAGGGCACCTGCATAGAGGATAGAAGCCCAGGCTGAAAGTATATTGTTCATATTGGGTTCTTCAAATATAAACATACATACTCCCGAAGCCGCCGCGCATACCCAGAATTGTATGCAGCTCATTTTTATACCGTTTACCTTAGGTGAAAATTTATCAATAATAAGTATATGGAAGGAAAATCCCACGGCACTACAAAGGACGAGTAAATCTCCATTATTTATACCGCTTTCTCCGTTCATACATAAGAAATACATTCCGATTATGGCAATTACTACGGAAACCCATACTTTTTTGGAAGCTTTTCTTCCCAGCATAACACCTATAATAGGTACGATTATCATATATAATGATGTAATGAATCCGGCTTTTCCTACGGTCGTATATTTGATTCCGACCTGCTGGAATGATGAAGCCACAAACAGGGCCAGTCCACAGCATATACCGCCGATTATAAGCGTTTTACTGCCTTTTGTGTCCTGCGGTGTAAAATCATTATTGTTTTTACCGAAAAATTTTATTAGTGGCAGAAGGACGATACCTCCTATCAGACTCCTTGAACATAGGTATGTAAAGGGTCCCACATAATCCATACCGACACTCTGGGCT
>CABPCX010000230.1 GCA_902406135.1 uncultured Eubacteriales bacterium | reverse complement strand
GGCATAACGGGAAGCGGAAAAACTGAAGTCTATATAAAGATAATAGAAAAGGTGCTGTCAGAGGGAAAACAGGCCATTGTGCTTGTGCCTGAAATATCCCTTACGCCGCTTATGACGGGAAGATTTATAAACAGGTTTGGCGCCATTGCTGCGGTAACACACAGCAAAATGAACCGCAGGGAGAGATTTAACTGCTGGAAAAGGGCCAAAGACGGAGATATATCCGTAGTAATAGGACCCAGGTCAGCACTGTTTACTCCCTTTGATAATCTGGGAGTTATTATAATAGATGAGGAACACGAGAAAAGCTATATTTCGGAAACTGCTCCGGCCTATGATGCCGTTGAGACAGCGGAAAAGCTGTGCAGTATTACAGGTGCATCTTTATGCCTTGGCACTGCCACACCGTCCGTAAAGACTATGTACCGTGTTTCAAAGAAAGAAATAAGATACAGCTCCTTAAAAAACAGGGCGAAAGCAGGCAGCTGTGAGCCTGAAATAGTGACAGTGGATATGAGGGCTGAGCTTGAAAAGGGAAACAGAAGCATATTCAGTAAAGCACTTTACTCTCAGATAAAGGAGAAGCTGGATAACAGACAGCAGATAATGCTGTTTATAAACAGAAGGGGATATTCGACCTTTGTTTCATGCAGAAGCTGCGGATATGTTATGAAGTGCGGCCACTGCGACGTTTCATATAAATATCACGCGTCGGATAATAAACTGGTGTGCCATTACTGCGGAGATACTATTGATAAGCCTGATATATGCCCGGTATGCGGCTCCAAGAGAATAAGATATTTTGGCACAGGCACCCAGAAGGTGGAAGACGAGATTAAAAAGTATTTCCCGAGTGCAAGGGTATTAAGAATGGACGCTGATACCGTAAGCGGTAAAAACGGATATGTGGACATTCTCAAAAAATTTGCTGACGGAGGAGCAGATATACTTGTAGGCACCCAGATGATAGCAAAGGGCCATGACTTTGAAAATGTGGCGCTTGTGGGCGTGCTGGCTGCGGATATGTCTCTCAATACGGGTGAATATGATGCCTCGGAAAGAACTTATCAGCTTATAACCCAGGTGGCAGGAAGGGCCGGCAGAGGAAAAGACAGAGGTAAGGTTATTATTCAGACCTATACCCCTGATAATATGGCCATAGAGGCTGCTGTCAGCGGAAATTGGAGAGAATTTTACCAAAAGGAAATAGAGTACAGAAAAAATATGGGATATCCTCCCTGTATAGAGTATGCTGTCATAGAGCTGACGGGGCAGGACGAAAAAAGCGTTATAGAAGGAGCCCATAATACCGCCGATGAGCTGAGAAAGTATAATGTAAAGATTCTCGGTCCCGTACCTCAGATAGTTTCCAAAGTAAGGGATGAGTACAGATGGATGATAACCATAAAGGATACGGAAGCCGCCACGATAAGAAAAGCCGTTACGGAGACTTACTTTAAAATGCGGGACATTCTGGAGCCTGCAGGCGTATACCTTAACCCAAGAATACTATAAATCAAAAAGCTTTTTTGATATGTTTCAGAAAAGCTTTTTTAATTTGTTAAATCTGTGGTAAAGCCGCTGAGACAGATTTAACTTTATTGACATAAATAAGGGTTTTGTATAAATTTAAAAAATTTTAATTTCTGTAAAAAACTGTATTGTCAAATGAGATATTATTACTAAAAAATAGGCCGTATAATTGAACGTAATTATACAAAGATGTGCTGCTTCCAATATTAAATATAAAAAAATATGTTAAATGTTTGTTATGGTTATTTACAATGTATGATAAATTTGTTATACTTCGCTGTGGGTGGTATTCTGGCAGAAACTATACCGTTTTTAACCTCATAAAACAGCGGAGCATATATACTGCATCATCGATAAATGGCAGGAAATGTGACTTTGCACGAATTATCAAGCCTATTTATTTTACGGATTTCATATTTTTACCGTTTGAGGGCGGTCCTATAAATTTTCTTATATATCGGAGTTTGCTGCGGTATTTTCCTGCTGAGAAACCAACATTTGACTATGAAATATTTCACTTTATATATTTTCGAAGTATCAGGAGGAAACAACAAATGCTTAAAGGCAGAACTGTAGTTATAGGTGTTACCGGAAGTATCGCGGCATATAAAATGGCCGATGTGGCAAGCTCGCTTGTTAAAATGCACGCCGATGTGCATGTCATTATGACTAAAAATGCCTGCAACTTTATTAATCCCATTACATTTGAATCTTTAACAAAAAATAAATGTATTGTAGATACTTTTGATAGAAATTTTGAATTTGACATCAAACATATATCTCTTGCGAGAAAAGCAGATGTATTTTTGGTAGCGCCCGCTTCCGCAAACATCATCGGAAAAATCGCAGGAGGCATTGCTGATGATATGTTAAGCACAACTATTATGGCGGCTGACTGCAAGAGGATAATAGCACCTGCTATGAATACTCATATGTACAAAAATCCTATAGTTCAGAGAAATATAGAAATGCTTAAACAGTACGGCTACGAATTTGTATCACCTGCCAGCGGAAGACTTGCATGCGGAGATGTGGGAGAAGGAAAGCTTGCGGATGTAAATACCATTGTTGAAAGCGTAGTAATGGCTTTAGCCCAGAAGGATTTGGAAGGCAAAAAGATAGTTATTACTGCCGGACCTACAAGAGAAGCCCTTGACCCTGTAAGATTTATTACAAATCATTCCACAGGAAAAATGGGATACGCCATAGCTGAGAGAGCGGCCTTAAGAGGCGCCGATGTAACTCTCGTTAGCGGACCCGTTTCAATAGCTCCTCCTGCGGGAGTAAAAGTAATTAATATCGAAAGCGCAGAAGATATGTTTAATGCTGTTACAAAGGAAGCCGAAACAGCTGACATAATAATAAAATCTGCGGCCGTAGCTGATTACCGTCCCGTAAGCGTAAGCAGTGAAAAGATTAAAAAAGAAGCTGGTATGAATGCCATACAGCTTGAAAGAACAAAGGATATTCTTCAGTATCTTGGAGAGCATAAGAGACCCGGACAGATACTCTGCGGATTTTCTATGGAAACTCAGAATCTTATGGAAAACTCGGTTAAAAAGCTCCACAAGAAAAATGCCGATATGATAGTTGCCAACAGTATAAAGAGTGACCAGGCTGGATTTGGAACAGATACAAATATTATAACTATCATAACAAAAAATGATGCTACAGCCTATCCTGTAATGACAAAACTTGAGGCAGCAGACGAGATACTTAATGCGATTAAGACATTGGAGGAGACAAAATGTTACTTGCACTTGATATCGGAAACACAAACATCGTTGTAGGCGGAATAGAAAACGGAGAAGTACTTTTTACAGGAAGAATGAAAACTGATGAAAAGAGCTCTGCGGACCAGATAGCTTCACAAATCGACTTTATATTAAAACTCCATGATGCTCCTAAGCCTGAAGGCGGTATCATTTCTTCGGTAGTTCCCTTTGTAACGGAGATCGGAAGAG
>CABPCX010000229.1 GCA_902406135.1 uncultured Eubacteriales bacterium | reverse complement strand
AGAATGGAAGGACAGATTATGCGCCGCCAAAATTTACGAACTTTTAACCGACTGATTAAAACAATTGACACATAAACTGCACAGTGCTAAAATATATGAAAACATAATAGTTTTGCGGGGGGACTCGAAGGCTTCTGCCCAGAGTTGAGAAGGTTAAACCTGACCCTTTGAACCTGTCAGTTAATACTGTCGTAGGGAAGCAAGAAACCAGATAATACAGGCGCTTACCTACAGGGAAAGCGCTTTTTTATTTGACTACTTCCTTCACCTCAGTTTTGAAACCAAAAGGAGGACTTGGAAAATGTACAGCAAAGAAGAAATCAAAAAACAAATTATTGAAGCCGTAAATACCGTGAAGGCAACAAACCCCATGGCCGGCTCCATAACAAACTCAGTAACTATCAATTTCGTAGCCAACGCACAGCTGGCAGTAGGAGGTTCCGCCGCTATGGTGTACCTTCCCGATGAAGGCGAATTTTTAGCCAATGCCGGCGGCGCCACATATATAAACGTGGGTACTCTTATGCCCATATACGAAGAAACTCTGCCCCGTACGGCAAAGGCCCTTTACGAAGCAGGAAAACCCTGGGTACTGGACCCCGTTGCCATCGGAATAGGCGAAATGAGAACAAAGCTTTTAAGTGAATTCAAGCAGTACAAACCTTCAATAATAAGAGGAAACGCATCTGAAGTCATAGCCCTTGCGGGACTTTGGGGACTTGAAGGCGGAAAAGGAGAATCAAAGGTAAGGGGCGTCGACTCCACGGATACAGTAAGCGCCGCAAGAGACGCTGCCATTGCCCTTGCAAAATGGACAGGCGGTGCGGTATCCGTATCGGGAAAGACTGACCTTGTTACAGACGGCGAGACCGTTGTTTATTCCCACGGCGGTTCACACTTTATGGAAAAGGTGACGGGCTCAGGCTGTTCTCTCGGAGGCGTTACGGCAGTATATGCCACAGCCGCAAATCCTTTTATAGCTGCCCTTACAGCCACAGCCGTATACAACCTGGCAGGAAAAAGAGCAGAGCTTAGAACAACCGCTCCCGGAAGTTTCCAGGTGGCATTCATAGATGAACTTTACCTTGCAACAGCCGAAGAGATAGCAGAAAATCCCTTTGACATTGAAAAGGCCTGAAAAAGGCATACACAGGAGGGATATATATGTATATAAGAAAAGGTCTTGATATTTCGGCATATTTTGTAGTAGGTCCCGAAAACACCCTGGGACGTCCCGTTAAAGACATCCTTAAGGACGTGGTTGACGCCGGATTTACATGCATACAGATACGCTCAAAGGAAGCATCAGCCCTTGAGATGATAGAGCTTACAAGGGATGCCGCAGACGTCATTGCCGCAGCGGGAAAATCCGATTCAGTGGCTCTTGTTGTTGATGACCGTCTTGACGTTGTCCTTGCCGCAAGAAAAATGGGCATAAAGGTAGACGGAATCCATGTGGGCCAGACGGACATACCCGTTTCCGTATGCCGTGAATATCTTGGCGAGGACTCAATCGTAGGCCTTTCAGCCAGAGCCCATGAATTATTTGAATATATAGAAACTGCCGATGTAAGCCAGGTGGACTACTTTGGCGCAGGCCCCCTGCACCCGTCTGTAACAAAGACCGACTGCGGTCTTGATGTGGACGGCAAAATACTTACCCGCAGTTTTGAAGAACTCAAAAAGCTGGCAGAATTAAGCCCCATCCCCGTAGTTGTGGGCGGCGGAGTTACCTTAAAGGATATACCCGAGCTGGCTAAAACAGGCGTTGACGGATTTTTCGTAGTTTCCGCCATCGCAGGAGCAGAAAATCCCCGTGAGGAAGCCTTTAAACTGGCTGAATGCTGGAGAGAAAACACAGTTAAATAAAACAATAAAAGCCACCGGTAATCCGGTGGCTTTTTCTGTATATACTTAATTTTTTCCTTAAGCCCAGCGCATAAACTTGGCTTGCTGTCCTTTAATGCGTTACGGCATCTTCTGAATATAGTGGCATTTCAGCCGTAACTCTCTGATTTTAAAAAATACCCTGTCTTAACCTTACATTCTTCTGGTCAGGTCCGAACTTTTAAGGCCGTTGTCTTTAAGGGCTTTTCTCCAGTTTTTCTCAGCGGCCATCTTATATATGGCTCTGGGTATTCCCATGGAAACATATATATTTTCGCCGCCTCTGCCTGTTATGGCTTCTTCAGCCAAGTCCTTGAGGGTGTTTACTACCTTTTTCTTGAACATCATATTCGATGAGGGCATTATCATTCCGAGGGCTCCGCCGCCTCCTATACCGATGCCCCTTTTCCAGTTAAGATTATTGGCTTTGCACCAGTTTTCCATTATTTTAAGGGCGTGTTTATTCTGCTCGGCTTCATAAAATCCACAGTTGCATACGGCATATACACCGCCATTTATATCCCTTATCTGCTCCATACATCTTAAAAGGTGAGAAGGCACTCCGTCCACATAAAGGGGGAAGGCTATTATTATGCTGTCGGCTTTTTTGAGTATTTCCATTTCTTCAGGGGATACCGTTCCCTTTCTTAAATTTATGTCCGCACACTCTGTTCCCTTAAGGTGCTTTTTTACCTCATCAAGCACACATCCGCTTCCGCTTATGCCGCCCTTGGGACTGCCGTTTACCAATACTGTCAGCATACTATGTCACCTCCAAAGTCCTCAGCCCTTTTCTTAAACAATATTTTTTTGATCCTGCCGTCAAAGTTTGCGGCATTGGCCCTTACGATGTTTTCGGCTGTCTTTTTTTCTTCTTCCGTAATGTTTTCGCCGTACATATACAGCTCTATTTCTATGACATTGTCATATCTTCTTTTGTGGTGCATTTCTCCGCCTCTTATCTCAAAGTCAGGCAGCACATAGGATATGCTTCTGTCAAATACATTCTTCACAAAGGGACTGTAGCCTCCGAAACAGCTTCTTGATATGATTATAAGCCTGTCGCATTTTGAAAGCAGTTTTCCCATATTTTCGTATCCGTCGTGTATTATGCACTCTCCCGGAGTCCTTGTCCAGCATCCAAAACATCCTATGCAGTTTCTTATTTTTCCGTTGTTTTTTATAACTTCCGCATCCTTAAAGTCAAAGGCCCTTGCGGCAGTTTCATCCATATCGTGTATAACGAGCGTCATACTACAGCCTCCTTCAGTATCTTTTTGGTATATTCTTCCCAGTCCGTTTCGCATTTTATCCCAGGCATTACCGCAAGCATGGTTATTCCCTGTACCATAACCCACATTCTGATTATATTAACGGCTCTTTTTTCCCGGGGTATATCAAGTTTTTCCATATATTTGTCCGCGGCTTCCTTAAACACGTCAAAGGCTCTGGAATTACGGCTTTTAATCTCCGTTTCCCCTATCTCAATGTTAAAATCCGCATAACGCATATAGAAATCATAAATCGTCGGATTTTTGATGAAAAATCTTACATAGGCCTTGGCCATCTCGACCATATCTCCTTTGTCATACTCCAATGACTCCTCCAGGGCCTTGGCAAATTTTTCTTCCG
>CABPCX010000228.1 GCA_902406135.1 uncultured Eubacteriales bacterium | reverse complement strand
AGTAGCTTTTTTGGCGGAATTGTTTTATAATAATTGAATATGTTATGTGATTACAATAAGCCATAAAGGAGTATATGATATATGGAGTTTTTAAAACACACGATCAATAAAGACATACCTATTCCTTTGTATTATCAGGTCAAACAGATCATTCTTGACGAAATTAACAATGAAAACGTTAAGGCCGGAGACGCCATACCCACAGAAAAAACTTTCTGTGACATATACGGCATAAGCCGCACAACCATAAGACAGGCCATAAGTGAACTTGTTAACGAAGGCTATCTTTACAGAGTAAAAAGCAAGGGTACATTTGTGTCCCAGCCCAAGGTAAAGACCGACCTTATAAATATGTATGACGGATATAATATGGAGATATTCAATATGTCCATGACACCTTCCACCCAGGCCATTGAGCTTACTCTGGTAAAGGCCAACGCAGAACAGGCCAGAGCCCTTGAAATAGAAGAAGGCGACAAGGTCATATATCTTCTCAGACACAGATACGCCGACGGTATGGCCATGGGCTATGTGGAAAGCTATTTCAAATATCCGCTCTGCGAATTTCTTCTGAGAGAAAACGAAGAAACTTTCAACTCCACTTCAGCATATCATATACTGGCTAAAAATAAATCCGCGAAAATCAAAAGGATACTTAAAACAATCGAGGCCG
The DNA here is from genome assembly GCA_902406135.1 of uncultured Eubacteriales bacterium. Taxonomy (GTDB): domain Bacteria; phylum Bacillota; class Clostridia; order Lachnospirales; family Anaerotignaceae; genus Metalachnospira. The sequence goes on along the minus strand of CABPCX010000228.1, from coordinate 2,855 downwards.
TAAGCGCCACCGAGGCTGAGGCAAAGCTCTTAAACATAAAGAAGGGCAGCCCCATAAACCTGTGTACAAATATCTGTTTTTCGCAGGAAACAAATACTCCCGTTGTATATGAGATACTCAAGTACAGAGGAGACAAAAACAAATTCTCAATAGAGATAAATATTGACTGATAAAATAAAAATCCCCGGACTAAACCACCTGTGTGGCATTCGGGGATTTTCTTTACCTTCCGTTTTAAAAGCAGTAAAAAGGAGAATTTTATGAAAATAATTATATCGCCGGCTAAAAAAATGCTTTCCGACACCGAAAGCGGCATAACTCCCACTTCCCCCGTATTTCTTGAAAAAGCCCGCTGGCTCCATGGCATAATGTCGGAAATGACCTTTGAGGAGCTTAAAAAAGTGCTTGTATGCGCCGACAATACCGTAACCTTGAATATGGAAAGGCTCAAAAGGGGATTTCAGGCCTCTCCACTTACTCCCGCAGTATTCGCCTACGACGGCATACAGTATAAATATATGGCTCCCGCCGTTTTTTCCGAGGCGGAGCTTGAATACATAAAAGACCATCTGGTCATACTTTCGGGACTTTACGGAATGCTCAGAGCCTTTGACGGAGTTTCTCCCTACAGGCTGGAGATGCAGGCAAAGAATATAGGAAACATCAAGACCCTTTACGATTTCTGGGGTGAGGAAATATATAAAGCCCTCTGCCAAAATGACGAAGTAATAATAAATCTGGCATCTAAGGAATACAGCAGGACAATAACTTCCTTCTGTGATAAATCCAAGCTCATAGACTGCACCTTTGCGGAAATGACTAACGGAAAACTCCGTGAAAAGGCCACCTTATGCAAAATGGCCCGTGGTTCCATGGTGCGTTTTATGGCTGAAAACAATGTGCTTTCTCCCGAAGGAATGAAGGACTTTAATGCCCTCGGTTTTGCCTACAGTGAGGAACACTCAAAGGACAACAGCTATGTATTTGTGAAGCAGTAATTTAAAAAGGCTGAGAAACTCGGTTTCTCAGCCTTTTTATTATCTCATAAACATATTTGTTTTTCTTTCTCTTTCCAGAGTTGTTGCAGGGCCGTGGCCTGAAAGCACCTTGTAGTCGCCCTCAAGATTTTTAAGCATCTGAAGGGACTCGTTCATCTTGCCCCAGTCTCCTGTAGGGAAATCGGTTCTTCCGCAGCTTCCCATAAAAAGTGTGTCTCCGGCAACCATAACGTCATCTACAATGTAGCATACGCTTCCGCATGTATGTCCGGGAGTGAAGATAGTCTTAAATGTCATATCTCCTATTGTAAGTTCCTCGCCGTCCTCAAAGCTTTTCTGGGCGCCTACCATTCCCGTAAGGTTGATGGCAGGATTGTTTAATACCTCCTTTTCCTTTTCTCCGGCATAAACCTTTATGGAGTATTCCTTTCTTAAGGGCTCCATGGCTCCTATATGGTCAAAATGCGCATGGGTAAGGAGTATAGCCTCGGGCTTAAGTCCGTTTTCGCTTATATATCTTATATAGCTGTCAGCCCTTCCCTCAGGGTCCACTATAACACATACGCCGTTTTCATCGGATATAATATAGCTGTTTGTCTCACACATTCCGCCTATAAATGTTTTTATGTTCTTTATCATTTTTGCGCCTCCCCGCTTGTTTTTATATTTATTTATTGATTCTTTCCTTTATTATGTTTTCGGCCTGTCTTACGCCGTCTACCGCCGCGGATACTATTCCTCCGGCATATCCTGCACCTTCGCCCGTGGGATACAGTCCCTTAAGGCTTACACTCTGGCCGCTTTCGTCCCTGACTATTCTGACAGGCGATGAACTTCTTGTCTCCGCTCCTGTCATTATGGCGTCAGGTGAGTCAAATCCATTGAGCTTTCTTCCCAGCGCCGGTATGGCTTCCTTTATGGAATCGCATACAAATTCAGGCAGTACATCATTCAGGTCTGCAAACCTTGTACCGGGTCTGTAGCTGTGGTGTACATCTCCCTCTTTTTCGGAAACTCTGCCTTCCATAAAGTCTCCCAGTCTCTGTATGGGTGCGGAATAATCTCCTCCGCCTGCCTTAAAGGCCTTTTCCTCTATTCTTCTCTGGAATTCCACTCCCGCAAGTACGTTGTCGGAAGGGAAATCCTCGGGTCCTACCTGCACCAACAGAGCGCTGTTGGCATTTTGAGAATCTCTGGCATATTCGCTCATTCCGTTTACTACCAGTCTTCCTTCTTCGGATGCGGCCGCTACCACATATCCTCCGGGACACATACAAAATGTATAAACTCCTCTGCCTGCCTTTGTTGTATATGTCAGCATATAATCGGCAGGAGGGAGCAGCTTTGCAGCCTCTCCGTACTGTGCTCTGCTTATGTCGCTCTGTCTGTGCTCAATACGCACACCCACCGCAAAGGGCTTCTTTTCAAGGGTTATGCCTTCTTCGTCCAGCTCATAAAATGTATCTCTAGAACTGTGGCCCACCGCCAGTACAAGGCTGTCAGTCTCTATTTTCCCCTTGTCGGTTATTACCGCCGTTACTCTGCCATCCGTGCTTTCTATGGCGCTTAAGCGGCATTCAAATCTCACTTCGCCGCCCAGCTCTATTATCTTTTTTCTTATGTTTTTTACAACACCTTTAAGCTTATCCGTTCCTATGTGGGGCTTAGCTTCATAGGCTATTTCCTCGGGTGCTCCCGCCTCTATAAATTCATCGGTAACAAAGGAGCTTCTCGGGTCCTTAATTCTTGTGGTAAGTTTTCCGTCAGAAAAAGTTCCCGCTCCGCCTTCTCCAAACTGGACATTGCTTTCGGGGTCAAATTTTCCGCCGTTCCAGAACTTTTCCACATCTTCCGTAC
>CABPCX010000227.1 GCA_902406135.1 uncultured Eubacteriales bacterium | reverse complement strand
AGAAATCGCAAAGAAAGACGGCGCTGTAGCTACAATCCTTGCTGTACACGGTATGCTTATCCAGGCTCTTGTAAAATACGGTACAGAAGAGCAGAAGAAGAGATTCTTACCTAAAATCGCAGAAGAAGGATACTATACAGCATTTGCTCTTACAGAGCCCGGCGCAGGTTCAGACCCCGCATCAGCAAAGACAACAGCAGTATATGACGCAGCAACAGATGAGTATGTACTTAACGGAAATAAATGCTTCATCACAGGCGGTGCAAGAGCAGACGCAATCCTTGTATTCGCACTTACAGACCCTTCAAAGGGAGCAAAGGGAATGTCAGCATTCATCGTAGAAAAAGGAATGAAGGGCTTCTCAACAGGAAAGATCGAAGACAAGATGGGTATCAGATGTTCAGAGACAGCAGAGCTTTTCTTTGACGACTGCAGAGTACCCGCAGCAAACAGACTTGGCGAAGAAGGCAAAGGCTTTGGTATCGCAATGGGATCCCTTGACGGAGCCAGAGTAGGTGTAGGAGCAATCGCCCTTGGTATCGCAGAAGGCGCTCTCGAAGAATCACTTTCATACATCAACCAGAGAGTACAGTTTGGTAAACCCATCGCTGCACTTCAGGGAATCCAGTGGTACATCGCAGATATGGCAACAGAGATCGAAGCAGCAAAATGGATGGTATACCATGCATCATATTTAAGAACAGAAGGCAAACCTTATACAAAAGAAGCATCAATGGCAAAACTTTTCTGCGCAAAGATGGCAAGAGAAGTAACAAACCTTGCAATGCAGATCCACGGCGGCTACGGATATATGAAAGAGTACGCTGTAGAGAGAATGTACAGAGATGCAAAGATAACAGAGATCTACGAAGGAACAAGCGAGATCCAGAAAGTTATCATCTCAAAACAGGTTATGTCAGCTAAGAAGTAATGACTTATAAATTTTGGAGGCCGCTATGAAAGAATTTCATGTGGAAATAACGGAGATACTTCAGAAAACTGTTAAGATAAAAGCGGAAAATCAGGAGGAAGCCGTTGAAGCGGCCAAAGCCCGTTACAGCGGCGGAGAGTATGTAATAGATGGTTCCGACCTTGTTGCAACGGAATTTGACGTAAGACCGTAAAATAAGACCCCTTGGAGAGTTATCCAAGGGGTTTTTTATTGCCGTTTTTTGGGGTGGAATATATAATGAAAGTGCAGACAGATATTTACAATATTTGAAATGCGGTATGATGAAAAAAGAAGTTATAATTATGTGGATACATACCTAAATTTATTGCCAGCCAGAGGAAGAAACTAAGATATGTATTATCGTAAAACAGAAGCTATATAATTATAGATTTTTAAGTAACTTAATAAAAAGTCATAAGACTAGCAGACTTATATTTGAGTTTAATTTATGCATTAGTTATTTGCCTACCGGGGGAAGGAAGCACTCAGAGTTGCGAAGAATTGAACACGACCGCTGCCAGTGGCAGATAAAGGGAGTGTGAAATTCCGTGAGATACGAGCAGAACGAATGAAGATGAGAGATGCGACGATATCGAACGGAGTAAGCCTTCCTTCCCCCTGGACCCCCATACTCCGTTCAAAATCAGCGCGGTGCTTTACTTTAGCCAGCCCCGCTTGTTTTTCACGGAATCTCGCTCTCCTTTAATCTGCCACCGGCAGCAGTCGAGCTCTATTCTTACCCGGGCGACGCTATAGTAAGCCGGTGTCAAAGTCTATAAGCTATTGCTTCACTTTACGGAAAAGGCTTATTTATTAGCGTAAAAATAAAATCCAGCTTTTAAGTAAACCCAGCGGTTTTTAGACTCGATATGAACTTTACTAATTAAAAACTCTGCCGTCCATCATATAAGGGGTGATTTTTATGATTTTCGTACTTTCTCTTATACAGCTTCTCCTAACCGTCCTGCTTATTATATTCCATTTGAAAAAGCCCTATGAAAATCTGCGGACAGCAAGATATTTACTGGGTATTGTTTTCATCGTATTCATAGGCATATCGGGAAGAATAATACTGACGGAGTTAGGCAGGGAGCCGGCTTTTACCTACCTGAAAATTACCGATATAATTGCCTGTCTGTTTATATGCAGTCCGGAATTTATAAGATACCTTCAAAATAAGGGCACACCAGAAGGAAAAAAGGGCTTAAGGAGGGTATGGATAACTGTTGCGGTATTTGCGGTACTGTTTATAATCATTTCCTGTTATGGAATTACCGTTTAATAATATAAAAAAGCGCCGATTAATTCGGCGCTTAATTTATGTATCCATTTTAAAATAGTGCATTACATCCGTATCCGTGTCATACACAGCTACGGTAAAGTTATATGAACCCCTGTCCAGTACCTTTGAATCGTCATACTTATCTTCGTTTTCTTCGGCCTGACGGTCAATAAAGAAGTAGTAGCCATTTTCAATTTCAGGGGCAAGGGGATTTCCGTCCGCATCCGAGACATAGGGTCCTCTGCTTTCAACGTAGTCTTCCCCTTCATTTGTCACTCCGTACAGAAGGATGCTTACATTATCGCTTAAGGGAAGCTCTTTCCAGTTTTCGTTTTCCTTAATGGCATTGAGGGCCGTATCGTCGGAAAATTTGACGGTGGAGTATGTGGTGCCGTCTCCGTGGAAACCGCCGTGGTCCTCATAAATTTCCGTATATTCGCCGCCGGTGGCGTTTATTCCCACAGCGGAAGTTATTGACGTTTCTTTTCCCAGCTCTTTAGCTGTTTCCTTTGCTCCATCGTAAGCCGCACAGCCGCTGGAGCAGAATACCGCCGCCAGTATGGTTAATGCCAGGGCGGCACAGGACGAACCAATGGATTTTGACATTTACTCACCTACTTTGTAATCAAGGGAAGCAATTGAATAGATGTAAGGAGGGTCGATTATGTCATAGGCATATTCGTTTTTGACAAGTTTGAAGTCTCCTGATGCAATAATTGTATCATCCATCTTGCTTCTAAGTTCAACCGTAATATTGTATGTGCCGTCTCCGTTATCACTGAATGACGTAATCTTTGATTCGGCAAGTCCCACATCGCCTGTGTAAAGAATATATGAGTCATTATCGGGGTTATATACGACATTTGCGCTCATTTCAGCGGGGATTGCGGGAAGGTCTGTATATTCTGAAGATATTACCGAAGCATAGGCACGCATAAGATGTCTGGGAACCGTAAGTTCGCCTGTTTCGTCATTATATTCCACATCGGTGTCTCCCTGGGAGTAGGCGCCTGCAAAGTAATAAAAGACTGTCCTCGGGGTTGTATTCCATATTGTTTTCAACCATACATCTGAGGATAGCGTCGGCAGGTTCAACCATATCTTTTATTTCATCGGACATGGACTGAATATCTGCTGTGTCCTCTGTAGTTTGTGCAGTTTCTGAACTTTCTGTTTTTGTATTATCGTTATTTCCTGCTGTGCCGTTTGTTGCGCAGCCTGCGAGGGCGCTTACGGTCATAGCGGAAGCCATGGCTATTGCAATAAATTTTTTCATATTTAACTCCTCCTTTTTATCAAG
>CABPCX010000226.1 GCA_902406135.1 uncultured Eubacteriales bacterium | reverse complement strand
AGGGACTTGACGCCGAGTATGTAATGGCTCCTCCCATGACCGTAAGGACCATGGACAGGGGTGCAAAAAACAGTCCCGACTTTGTATGTACTCCCTTTAAGAGTACTTTGGGAAATATGATGGACGCCCTTGAAGCGGGAGCAGACACTCTCATTATGACATTTGGACTGTGCCGTCTCGGATATTACGGTGAGCTTCAGGAGCAGATACTCCATGACCTGGGTTACGAATTTGATTTCATCAACTTATCAGAATACAGCACAGGCAAGAAAAGAGATTATATAAAGGCTCTTAAGCGCATCAATCCTAAGCTGTCACTGGCTAAGGTTACAAAGGCCACGGCTGACTCCATCAAGATGCTGGAATATCTTGATGATGCCGAAAGTATCTACTATAAAAACTGCGGCTTTGAAGTAAATAAGGGAAGCTATAAGAAACTGCATAAAAGATTCCTTGCTGCCATGGAAACGGCGACATCAAGACGTGATATAGATACAGCATACAACACTTTCAAAAAGTATGCGGCTGAAATACCCGTTAAAAAGCCCGCTTCTCCCTTAAGAGTAGGCGTTATCGGAGAATTTTTCACGGTAATGGACCCTTTCTCCAATCTTAATGTGGAGCAGAAGCTTGCTGATATGGGTGTTGAAATACACAGATATATGAATATCACAAACAGGCTTATCAGATATAAAGGCAAAAACCTTGCTGTTGAAACATCCGAATACTGCAAGTATGAAATGGGACCCACATCCACAGCAAATATATGGAGCGCAAAGCACTATGCCGAAAAGGGCTTTGACGGAATCATACATATAAAATCCGCCGGATGTACTCCCGAAATAGATATTATGCCTGTTCTTCAGAATATAAGTGCAGACTATAAAATACCCGTACTGTACCTTACTTATGATTCACAGACCAGTGATACGGGACTTGATACAAGGCTTGAAGCCTTTTACGATATGATTAGTATGAGAAAGAAGGTCATCTGATGAAAGAAGCTTATCTTGGAATCGACATCGGTTCCATATCAACAAAAGGAGTTATAATAGACGAGAAAAATAACATTCTCGCAAGTTCATATATATGGACAGAAGGAAATCCCCTGGGCTCAGCAAAAAAACTGCTTGCCATACTTGAAGAGCAGTTTGACAAAGAAAACTACAAAATAGTAGCTACAGGCACAACAGGAAGTGCCAGAAACCTTGTAGGCGCCATGGTTGGCGCAACTATGATTAAAAACGAAATAACAGCCCACGCCGTAGGAACTACTACACTCTATCCCAATGTAAGAACCATCCTTGAGATAGGCGGACAGGATTCCAAAATAATACTTGTTGAAAACGGTGTTGCCGTTGACTATGCTATGAACACCCTCTGTGCGGCAGGTACAGGCTCATTCCTTTCAAGCCAGGCAAAACGTCTCGGCGTTGAGGTAGAGCAGTTTGGAGAAATCGCCCTTTCTTCAAAGCATCCCACTCAGATAGCCGCAAGATGTACCGTTTTTGCCGAGTCAGACCTTGTACATAAAATACAGATGGGACATCCCAAGGAAGATATAATTGCAGGTCTCTGCAAGGCCGTTGCTTCAAACTACCTTAACAACGTAGGAAAAGGCAAGCGTATCGTTCCTCCCGTTGTATTCCAGGGCGGCGTAAGTAAAAACATTGGTGTTACACAGGCATTTAAGGATGCCCTCGGCTGTGATATAATAGTAGATGAAAACGGACATCTTATGGGAGCCTTCGGTGCTGCCATTCTTGCCGGCAGAAGCAATAAGAGAAAAGTCTTTGATTTCTCCGTTGAGGATATGGAATTTAAGACAAGGGACGTTAACTGCGGCAGATGTCCAAACAACTGTGAGATAATCTGTGTATACAGAGACGGTGTTCTTATTGACTCCTGGGGTAACCGCTGCGACAAGGGAGCCATAAGACCCGGTGTAAAACTGGCCGAATAATCCGGAGGTGCTTAAAATGATAACAAACGATACTTTAACAACATTAAAAAACAGAAGAAGCTGCAAGGACTATAAGCCCGAACAGATAAAAGACGAAGAGCTTGAGGCTATACTTGACGCCGGAACATGGGCGCCCACAGGAATGGGAAAACAGAGTCCCATAATGATAGCTGTCCAGAACAAGGAAGACATCGCAGAGCTTGAAAGAATAAACGCCGAAATATTCGGAAAGCCCGGCGCTCCGCTTTTTTACGGTGCTCCCACTGTAGTTGTTGTACTTGCTGATGCTGAGAGACCTACAGCAGTATATGACGGAAGTCTTGTTATGGGAAATCTTCTTAATGCTGCCGCAAGTATCGGTGTAGGCGCCTGCTGGATACACAGAGCAAAGGAAACCTTTGAAAGAGAAGACGGAAAAGCCCTTCTTAAAAAATGGGGTATTAACGGCAATTATATCGGCATTGGAAACTGCGTTTTAGGATATGCGGCTTCTGAGCCTAAGGAAGGCCTTCCCAGAAAAAGCGATTATATAACAATAATAAAATAACCTGAATTTTAAACGGCTTCCGAGATCTTTTAGGGTGTGAAATCACCTGTACAGCTCCGGAAGCCGTTATTTTTATACTCTTTTGTATTTTATCCCCAGATAATAAGCTTTAATTTATTCTGATTGCAGTTATTGTAATAAAATCGCAATTTATTCTTAAGAAAACAAATTCTATTTTGTGATATGATATTTTTAACAGTCGGAAGGCACTATAATGCCAATTATTTTTTTAAACCGTTTAGGTTCAAGGTGGGGATATTATGAAAAAAATCGTTGTTTTTATCACAGCGGCTCTGCTGTGTTTTATTGTTGCTGCCTGCTCAAAATCAGGCACAAAACCTTTTTCGGAATTAAAAGCCGAAGATATAAGTTCTGTCAGTGTGAACTGTATGCCGCCTGACAAAACTGTCCAGACAGAAGATAAGGAAAAAATAGAAAGTCTTGTAAAAGCATTGAATAAAGTAGTTATATATGAAGAAGACGAAAAAGAGTATGCGGGCCAGTCAGTTACATTTACAATTAATAAAACCGACGGTTCACAAATAAAGATTAATGCCTATAACCCTCAGATAATCATTGACGGAGTAAAATACGTTGCAAAGCACGACCCCTGCGAAGAGCTGAGCAGTATAGGAAATGAATGGATAACGGAAATGCCCTCTACATACAAGTCCTTTGAAGAAATAAAAGAACTTCTTGCGGCTTACCCTTCCGATTATGAAAGCGTCCTTCAAAGCGGATGCTATGTTATTTCAGGAGGCGAGGCTGTCAGCGGGCAGGACCTTTATGACCAGTTTGCCAAAAATACCGACAACGGTATTTCCGATGATATAACCATTGTGAATTTCACAGCCGAGGGTGACCCCATATACGGTTATCTCTACTATGACGGAGATAAATTCACATATACAATGGACATATCAAGGGATAAGTATAAAGGCGAATATGAAGATTATATGCAGTTTGAATACGACTATCTTTTTAATTCATCAGAAGATGGCGTATCCTATACATATCTTTCAAATAACCCGGATATGACAAAAT
>CABPCX010000225.1 GCA_902406135.1 uncultured Eubacteriales bacterium | reverse complement strand
CAAAGAAGGATCAGTTTGGATTCTGGTGGGTAATAGACGTTCTCTCCACCCTTTTAAAATTCGACATAGTATACATCACGGCTGATACTGATGCCGGGCTTTTAAATAATATTGAAAAGGATGGTGTAGTATTATATGAGCGACTTTCAGACAAAGGCTGATAACTATAAAAAAGCGGTAAACCGCCTGGAGGAATCCATAAAGGAATATGATGAGACCCATAGCGATTCAGTTCGAGATGGTGCCATACAGAGATTTGAATTCTGTATCGAGCTGGCCTGGAAAACGATCCGTGAATATTTGCTGGACCAGGGTTTTTCAGATCTTAACAGTCCGAAATCAGTTATGCGTGAGGCCTATGCCTATCACGTCATAGATGATGAGAAACTTTGGATCTCAGCTTTAGGTGATAGGAACCTCACATCCCATGTATACGATGAAAAAACAGCGGATGACATATACTTACGTATATGCGGTTCATATATCCATATTTTTAAAAAGCTGATAGATAAGCTTTCTGAAATTTAAAAAAAATCCCCTCCTGCGCCAACAGGAAGGGACGAGTTTTTTCTTTAATAGGCATCAATATGGTAATTGTATAAAGGGGAATTTACATATGAAAAAAGTGGCTGTTTTTTCTTTAATACTATCTTTTATTTTTTCTTCTACTTGCTTTTCTATGACTAAAACCTATGACATAGAAGAAGCAGGGATGTCATTTACAATAGATACTGATGATTATGATTTTGTTTTTATGGATGGTAACCTTGTAAGCAGCAGTGGTTTAATAGAATTTGAAGATTTATACGGTGCTTCACCAGAAATTTATTCTCAATATATGCAGGAAAACAATTTATATTTTGATGCTGTATCCATTGATGGTTTCGCAGAAATATATATCAGAATAGAAGAAACTGACTACAGTAAATCAATATATGATTTTGATAATTACACCAAATATGAAATATACAAAGATTTTAATAGTATGGCAGAAAGCAGTGATTATGATGAAATGCTAAATGAACTTGGCATTTCTGAAGAAAACAGCAATATTACCGAAATTAATGACACAATATATTACTATCTTAATGGAACTGCCAATGAAGTATATGCAACCACATATTATACGATAAAAAACGGTAAATCTATATCAATCTCATTAAATATGTATGATTCTGATAAACTTGATACATATAATGATTTGTTGAAAAATATCGTTGAAAATATAAGTTTCACCGATATACCGAATAACCAGAATACAAATAACTCAGAATTCTTATCCGATTTAGCATTAAAAGTTATTGGCGGATGTATAACAGGTGGTGTTTTAGGCGCTATAGCTGTTGCCATCGGAAGATCCAGAAAAAATAAAAACAGTGAAGCTGCCATAGTTGATCCTCCCGTTGATAAAAACAATATACAACAGGATAATACTGACACAGCGATCAATACCGCTCCTGCCGATGATTATAATTCACAGCTCATCAATACTGAGAAATTGATTTCTGGCGACTCTGTCAGTGATAATGAAAAAAACACGGATTACGATATCATTGATGATAAAGCAGCTGAATATGCTGTCATTTCATATAACTTTGTTAAGGACTACACCCCGAAGTTTCCTGTTTTAGGTAATATTTTTAATGAAATAGATACTATGATATGTATATCATTTGTGTTTAGATTTTTCTGTATTTGTCTTGATAAAGGAGATATAGAGAAAACAAATAGATTTTCATATACAAACTTAGAAGCTATAAAGTATTTAGTTTCAGAAAATTATGGATTTTCTTCCGAAGATATGGATAAATTAATTGATGACAGATTGAAATTCTATGACAACGATCTTCTTAACTCTAACTTTACACTGGATGAAGGAATAAAAATAATAACAGACACTTTTTATCATATCTTATACACGAATAAAGAAAACAATCATATTAAATATGATTTTTCAAACAATATTGATATTGATAAATATAATAATTTTTCTTTAGATTTTTATGGAGCTGTTATGACAATGTTTGCTCCAATAATGAAGTTGACATCAAAGGAAATTGAAAATTTAGAGCAGTACCTTAAATAAATAAAAAATCCCCTCCTGCGCCAACAGGAAGGGCGGTTTGTATATGATACAATCCACCCCAAGCAAGTGTATTGTATCATAAGACCGCCTATTTTTCCATACAATTTTTTAGGAAAAGGAGGTCTTTTTTTATGTCAGCTGCGATCTACACCCGTCAGTCCATTGAGAAAAAGGACAGCGAAAGTATAGATGTCCAGGTAGAGTATGCGAAAAAATATCTGGACCCAGGCGAACCCTATGAGATATTTTCTGACCCTGGATATTCAGGAAAAAACACAGTGCGACCCGATTTTCAGCGAATGCTCAAAGGGATAGAAAACGGCAAATTTGATAAAGGCATAGTATATAAGCTGGACAGGATAAGCAGGCGTGTATCAGATTTTTCCTGGCTTATGGAAATACTGAATAAATACGGCTGCTCTTTTATATCAGCAAAGGAAAACTTTTCGCTGGACACCCCTGCCGGCAGAGCTATGTTATATATGACATCCACCTTTGCTCAGATGGAACGAGAAAGTACAAGTGAGCGTGTAAAGGACAGTTATTATGAGCGTCTTAAACTGGGCGCCATAGGAGGAGGCCCTGCGCCCTTTGGATATGATAACAGTTCTGTCGTTCTGGACGGCAAAAAGCACTCCATATATACTAAAAATCAGGATGCTGCCGTTATACAGGAGATGTTTGAGGTATATAAAAATCCTCTGACCACCCTTTCCGATGTTCAGAAGATGCTCAAGAATAAATATGATATTTCAATGCAGACTTCTGACATATCCAGACGGCTGCATAACCCTGCCTATGTTATGGCGGATCTATCGATATACAATTATTACTATAAGAGCGGTGCCAGGATCGCCTCCCCTATGGACAGCTTCGACGGAGTCCACGGCTGCCTTCTGGCCGGAAAAAGACAGGCAAACGAAAGAAAATACACCAGCGTAAAGGACCATACCCTCACAATGGGCAGGCACGAAGGCATAATTGACAGCCAGACATTTTTATACTGTCAGGAAAAGCTTTCAAAGAACCGCCAGATCAAGAACTCCCATAAGGGACAGTATACCTGGCTTGCAGGTCTTATAAAGTGCGGTGAATGCGGATATGCGATGGTGGTAAAGAGATATAAGCGAAAAGACGGATATGTTGCGAATTTCTACTGCAGCAATCAGACGGGCCATAAAGCCTGCAGTCCACATACACATCTTGTGAGCGACGTTGAGGACTATGTTTACGATGCTATGGTAAAAAGAGCCTATTCCATCGAAAAGGCAAAAAAAGAAGGCAAAACAAATATAAATCAGAAACTGTCAGAGATACACAGCCAGATCGAGGATATAAATGCCAGGATCGAAAATCTTGTCCTTAATCTCGAGCAGGCAGGCGCTGTATCATTAAAGTATATAAATAAACGTATCGAGGAATTAGACGCAGAGAAGGCAAAATTGGAGGCAGAAAACGGTACATGGAGTTTTGAAGCGGATATGC
>CABPCX010000224.1 GCA_902406135.1 uncultured Eubacteriales bacterium | reverse complement strand
TTTTCAGGGTGAATAAATAAATATCACCGTTTTTGGGCTCCGCTCCAAAGACGACCTTCACCGACTGAAGCTTTCCCGAATCGGTCCTGTCATATATCCCTGTCCAGAACTGTCCGTCATAAAACACCGTAAGTACCGCAGAAACCATAATTTTTCCTCCTTAAACATTAACCGGTAAACGGACGACCTAAGGAGGAAGGTTACTGACGGTTTCCCGCGGACGGACTACCAACCGTCCCGTGTTTTTATTACCAGTGCATACATATTAAATTTTCAAATTACTGTTCGTCTTCCTTTGTTGCCATTGCCGTAGCCTCGCCGTCAACAACAACTTTTCCGTCCTGGTTTGTTATGGTTGTTCTCATAATAACAAGACGTTTTTCAGGGATTATTTTTGTTACTTCGGCATTAACCGTAATCGTATCCCCAAAATATACGGGAGCCGTAAATTTAAGAGTCTGGCCGCAGTAAATTGCGTCGGCTCCGGGTATGAGCATACCTACTATGGTGGATATAAAGGAAGCTGTAAGCATTCCATGGGCTATCCTCTTGCCAAAACGTGTTGTTTTAGCATATTCCGCATTTACATGCACAGGGTTTATATCTCCGATAAGACCTGCGAAAGTATAAACGTCAGATGCCTCGATTGTTTTTGAAACACTGGCTTTTTTACCTACATAGATCTCTCCGATGCTGAGACCGCTCATATTAAGGCTGTCCGGATCAAGCATTTTACTCATAATATCACTCCTTAAAAATTGAACTCCCCATTCATCTTTATAATACCATACGCCAAAAAACAATCAATAGTGCAAATGGCCAAATTTTATGCTATACTGGTTCGGAATAAGAGTGTATTCAGGGCCTGTAAAGCCCGGCAGACGGCCGCCCTGCGGCATAAAATTTTAGACAAATCAAGGAGAGGATATAATGGAACCCATATTTTCAAATGCCTGCTCTCAGACAAAGGAAAATCTTCTGGAAATGATAAAGGCCACGGTACCGGCCTGGTATAAACTGTACTGCCGTATTTTTGCGGTGCTGTTTGTTGTAATGGCGGCAGTATCCGTATATATGAAACAGTATATTTTTACCTATATATTTTTTGCGCTGGCAGTGATAATACTTGCCATATACAAGAAAAAAATATCTTCCGCGGCTCAGAAAACATGGCAGAAAAATTTTGACCAGTACAAAAAGGATGTGGAGACCCGTATATTCTTCTACGAGGACTCCATCGTGGGCAAAAACCTCCAGACCGGAAACGCCGTAAGAACAGAGTACGAAAAAATAGAAAAAATCGTGGAGACCCCCTCCCTTTATGTGCTTGTATTTTTGAAAAACATAGCCATACTGGTGGACAAGAAGGGATTTATATCCGATAACGGCGCGGACTTTGCGGAATTTATAAAGAAAAAATGCGTAAACGCTAAATAAGGGGGGCAGGCTTATGTTTAAAAAACTGACTGAAAATATCTACTATACGGAACCCCATGAAGATACGGACAGACCCGTTATGGGCTATATCCGCGGCAAAAGGCTCTCCCTTATGGCAGAGTGCGGAAACTCCGAAAAAACCGTGGAGAAATTCAATGACGCCCTTAAGGAAATGGGCTTTAAAAAGGCGGATTTAGCCGTGGCCACCCACTATCACTGGGACCACTGTTTCGGTATGCACGCCCTTAAGAAGGAAGGCACTCTCACCATAGCCCTTGATAAAACCAACGATATTTTGGAGGATATGTCAAAGTGGGAATGGTCAGAAAAGCATCTGGACGAATATGTGGAAAGCGATAAAATACCCCTTTTCTGCAAACCCCACATAATAAACGAATATCCCGACCTTACAAAAATAAAGGTATGTGCCGCCGACATAAGTTTTAAAGACGAAATGACCGTGGATTTAGGGGATATGAAATGCGTATTCAAAAACATAGTAAATCCCCATACGGATGACGGCATAATCATATACATTCCCTCGGAAAGGGTAATATTTTTCGGCGACTGCCTCTGTGAGGAACTTGTAAGGGACCAGTGGATAGACAATAAGGAAAAGCTGGCCCTTATGATAGAGGAGCTGGAAAAAACGGACTTTGAGTACGGCCTTGAGGGACATTTCCTGCCCAAGAAAAAGGAACAGATACTTAAGGAACTGAAAGAAAGACTTGCAAGATAAATAAGACTTAACCCGGCCCGTACAGGCTTATACCGGTTTGTACGGTCTTGAAAGAGAGGCTTAAAATATGACAGAACAGTTTTCCAGAACAGAAATGCTCATAGGAAGCGCCGCCCTAGAAAAACTAAAAAACTCAAAGGCAGCCGTATTCGGCATAGGCGGAGTTGGCGGCTTTGCCGTTGAAGCTCTGGCCAGGGCGGGAATCGGACATTTTGAGCTCATAGATAACGATACCGTAAGCGTAACAAACCTTAACCGCCAGATAATAGCCCTCCACAGCACCGTGGGCAGATATAAGACGGAAGTTATGGCGGAAAGGATACACGATATAAACCCCGAGGCGGAAGTGGCCGTAAGGAACTGCTTTTTCCTTCCCGAAAACGCCCATGAATTTGATTTTTCGTCCTATGACTATGTGGTGGACGCCGTGGATACGGTAACGGCAAAGCTGTCTATCATAGCCGAGGCAAAAAAGGCGGGAGTTCCCGTCATAAGCTCCATGGGAACGGGCAACAAGCTCAATCCCACAATGCTTGAAGTAAGCGACATATCCAAGACTTCCGTATGTCCTCTGGCAAAGGTTATGAGATACGAGCTTAAAAAGAGGGGCATAAAGGGAGTAAAGGTAGTATACTCAAAGGAAGAACCCATAAAACCCGCATTTGAAGCCGCAGACGGAGGAGCAAAACGCGCAGTACCGGGAAGCATATCCTTTGTTCCCTCGGCGGCGGGGCTTATAATAGCATCTGAAGTAATAAAGGACCTGATTGGAGGAAAGGCCATTTGAAAAGAGAATTGAGTGAATGCCAGCTTATTGAAAGAAGCATTCAGAAAAAATACAGAAAAGAGCTTTGGAGACCCTTCACCGAAGCCATAAAACGCTATGCCCTCATAGAGGAAGGCGACAAAATAGCGGTCTGCATATCCGGCGGAAAGGACTCCATGCTTTTAGCAAAAATGTTCCAGCTTTTGAGGAGGATAACGGATTTCCCCTTTGAGGTGGAATATATAGTTATGGACCCGGGCTACAACGAAGCCAACCGTAAAAAAATAGAGGACAATGCTGCCCTTATGCAGATACCAATTAAAATATTTGAGACGGATATATTCGATGTGGCGGAAAGCGTGCCTAAAAGTCCCTGCTATCTGTGCGCCAGAATGAGAAGGGGCCACCTTTACAGCCACGCCCGCTCCCTTGGGTGCAACAAAATCGCCCTGGGACACCATTTCAATGACGTCATAGAAACTACCCTTATGGGAATGCTCTACGGAGCGCAGATACAGGGTATGAGACCCAAGCTTTTGAGCACCAATTTCAGGGGTATGGAGCTTATACGCCCCCTTTATCTGGTGCGTGAGGACGCCATAAAGGCCTGGAGGGACTATAACCATCTGGAGTTTTTACAGTG
>CABPCX010000223.1 GCA_902406135.1 uncultured Eubacteriales bacterium | reverse complement strand
TACGGCTTTCATCTTATTTTTTGTAAGGGTTCCTGTTTTGTCGGTACATATAACCTCCGCTGAGCCTAGGGTCTCCACCGCAGGCAGCGTCCTTACTATGGTATTCTTCTTTGACATGGTCTGGGTTCCTATGGCAAGCACTATGGTAACTATGGCGGGAAGTCCCTCAGGTATTGCCGCCACCGCAAGGCTTATGGACGTCATAAACATATCAAAGGGCGCATATTTCCTCATAATTCCGATGACAAATATTACGGCACATATGCCTATGGCCGTTATTCCCAGTATCTTTCCCGTATTATCCAGTCTTTTCTGCAGAGGTGTCTCACTGTCCTGGCTGTCATCTATCATGGACGCTATTTTTCCGACTTCCGTTGACATACCTGTAGCCGTTACCGCAGCCTTTCCCCTTCCTCCCGTAACATAGGACGAGGAGTATACCATATTAAGCCTGTCTGCCACCGGTGTATTTTCGGCATAGTTATCCGTATTTTTGGATACGGGATGCGATTCCCCCGTAAGGGCTGATTCATCTGTCATAAGTCCGTTATTTTCAATTATCCTTGCGTCGGCCGATACCATATCTCCGGCCTCAAGAATAAGTATGTCCCCGGGGACAATTTCTTCCGATGGAATTTCCTTTATTTTGCCGCTTCGTATCACCCTTGCCTTTGGAGCCGACATTTTTTTAAGTTCTTCTACCGCTTTCTCCGCCCTGCTTTCCTGAAATACTCCCATAACCGCATTCAGTATGACAATGGCTATGATTATTACGGAATCGGTAAAGTCTGCCTCTCCCTTAAGAAGTGATACTCCAAAAGACGCCGCTGAAGCCGCAAGAAGTATTATTATCATTATGTCATTCAGCTGCGCAAAAAATCTCCCTATGATGCCTTTTTTCTTTTTACTGCTTTCTATTGTGTTTTCTCCGTACTCCGCCAGTCTTTTTTCAGCCTCGCTGTCACTCAGACCATACGCCGTATCAGTATTCAGCATAAGTCCTGTTTCCTCGGCTGTTTTGCTGTGCCAGTTCATTTTTCACCGCTCCTTTCGTATTCGGGACAATCCCTTTTACAATTTATTCATTTAGGCGGCTTATAATTCCCTTTATAAAAAATAAAAGGACCTGAAATATTATCAAGTCCTTTTTCAATCGTCATGTTCATCGGCACCGGCAAGGGCTATATACATAACCGCCTTTGCTCCGTCGGCATAAAAATTTTTGGCACATTCCCTTACGGTGCTTCCTGTCGTATAAATATCATCCAAAAGCAGTATTTTTCTGCCCTTGACTTTGTTTTCATCGGTAACTTTAAATGCCGAGCGGATATTTACATCTCTCTGATGTTTTCTGAGACTGTTTTGTGGCGCCGTGTCACGGATTCTCATTATGGCACTTTCATCATAGGGTATGCCCGTTACTTTTGAAAAGCTTTCAGCCATAAGGGCAGCCTGATTAAAGCCTCTCTTCTTCTCCTTTTCTTTCCAAAGAGGTACAGGAACAACCATATCCGCATCAAGTATGGCTTGAAGTTTATTTTCAATAACATAATCAGCCATCATTCTGCCCAAAACGGCACCGTACCGTTTGAATCCTTTGTATTTGAAAAGAAATATTGTATCTCTTATGCTCCTATAGTCATAAATGCTCAGTCCGTATATCTCGTAGCCATCAAAAGATACTCCGTCTGTTTCCTTAAGTCTTTCGTCAAAGGGAAGATAGGGTATATCTTCAAGACATTCTCTGCATACATAGGGATTTGGAGAAATTCTTTCGACGGGCTTAAGGCAGAATATACAGCTTTCGGGAAACACAAGACTTACAATATACGATACCGCTTTCTTTATAAAGCCAGTCGGTGATTTTACTGCTCTCATAATACCCACCATCTTTTAGTCCCGTTTTATCTGCATTTTACCTGTCACTTCGCCGGCATTTCTCCGCCGTCTTCTATCATAAAATCCCAAAGGCTGTTTAGCCTGTAAGCAAGTCCCGAATACCTGCTTACCTCTCTGTCATTGGCCACCATTCTGTTTACGGCTGACTTAAGGCCAACTATAACTACCAGCTTCTTTGCCCTTGTAACGGCCGTATAAAGCAGATTTCTGGAAAGAAGCATTGGCGGTCCGCTGTGTATAGGTATTATTACAACGGGATATTCGCTTCCCTGAGATTTATGTATAGTTACCGCATAGGCGCCCTCCAGCTCCTCAAGGGCCGAAAACTCATATACAGCCTGTCTCATATCATCAAATAAAACTGTCAGTGTCTCCGCCCTTTTATCTATCTTTTTGACAATTCCAATGTCTCCGTTATATATGCCCGTTCCGTCTTCTATGACTTTGCCGTATTCATTTTCTATTTTCCAGGCGATATTGTAGTTATTTTTTATCTGCATAACCTTATCGCCTTCACGGAAAAATCCCGTCGATGCTTCATACTCCGCCTTATCCTTTGACGGCGGGTTAAGGGCCGCCCTGAGGGTCTTATTGAGCCCTGCGGCTCCTATGTCGCCCTTTCTCATGGGTGTAAGCACCTGCATATCCGAAAAGGGGTCAAGTCCCGTAAAGCCGGGAAGCCTCTTTGTAATAAGCTCAACTATCTTTCTTGGTATGTCCTGGGCATAGGAAGCGCCCACAAAGAAAAAGTCCGTTCCCTGCTCATTCATAACGGGCTCAATGCCTTCGTTTATTCTATGGGCATTCATTATTATGGCGCTTTCTCTGGCCTGTCTGAAAATCTCGGTAAGGCGCACAACCTTTATCTTCCCACTCTTTATTATGTCCTTAAGCACATTTCCTGCCGCCACCGACGGGAGCTGGCTGGAGTCGCCCACAAGTATAAGCCTTGTACCCGGCTCTATGGCCTTTAAAAGGCTGTTGAAAAGCTGCATATCCACCATGGACGCCTCATCTATTATTACCACGTCGGCCTCTATGGGGTCACTCTCGTTTTTCTCAAACTTCTGTCTGCCGCTCTCCTCGTCATTATAGGCCACACCAAGCATTCTGTGTATGGTTTTTGCCTCCGCTCCCGTAGCTTCCGTCATTCTTTTGGCGGCTCTGCCCGTGGGAGCGGCAAGGGCTATCTCCATTCCCAAAGACTTAAATATCTGTATTATCGTATGGATTATGGTCGTTTTACCCGTTCCGGGACCTCCCGTTATTACAAGGACGCCCTCTTTCATGGCTTCAATGACAGCCTCTCTCTGCTGTTTTGCCAAAAATATGCCCGTCCTGTCCTCGACCTCGTCTATCTTGGCATCTATCTCTTTCATATCCGTCTCATCATGGAAAAACGAAAGTTCCAGAAGCTTTTTAGCCGCCGATATTTCCGAGTAATACATGGGCATAAGATATACGGCGTCTATGCCCTCGATATTCTCGTTTAACACCTTATGTTCTATCTGCATTTCCCTGAGATAGTTATCGGCGGTCTCCCTGTCCACTGACAGGGTTTCTTCCGCTTTTTCAAGCAGTTCGTCCCTTGGCATAAAAACATTTCCGTCCGTAAGGGAGTTATTGAGTATATATTTTATGCCGGCTTTTATCCTGTGCTCGGAATCCTGCGGTATGCCCATGGACGCA
>CABPCX010000222.1 GCA_902406135.1 uncultured Eubacteriales bacterium | reverse complement strand
TATTTCCCGTACCTTCCGCAACTACCGACTCAAGTATTTCTCTCATTGTTGCGCTTGTTTCTTCGCTTATTACCTGCTCTCCTTCGGGCCACTCAAAAGTATTGACCGTGAAACCGTTATCGTCTACTGTTTTAATGGCGAAATGGGGTGTTATGAGCTTTCCTCCATTGACTACAGCCGCGGCAGCCCTTAAAAGCTGTATGGGTGTTATCTGGAAAGTCTGTCCAAAGCTCATGGTGGCCAGCTCTACCGGTCCAATATCCTCTTTTTTATGGAGTATGCCTACCGCTTCTCCGTTAAGGTCGATACCTGTTTTTTCCGCAAAACCGAATTTTATCATATAGTCATAGAAAGTATCCGCTCCTATTCTTTCAGCCACAGCCATAAAAACAGGGTTACACGAGTTTCTTACACCTTCCGCAAAGGTCTGTGTACCATGGGTCCTGGGATAGCGCCAGCATTTTATGGTCCTGCCTCCTACTACCATGGAGCCAGTGCAGTTGAATGTACTTTCCGGCGTTATAACTCCCTCTTCCAGACCCGTTGAGGCCGTCACTATTTTAAAAGTACTTCCCGGCTCGTATGTATCATTTATAGCCTTATTTCTCCACATCTGATTGAGATACTCATTTTGTTCCTCGGCAGTAAATGTATCCCACATTGCTGCCAGCTCCTCGTCATTTATTGTAAATGGCTCATTCAAATCAAATGTAGGGTAATTTGCCATTGCATATATCTCTCCATTTTGAGGGTTCATAACTATAATCACACCGCTTTTTGCGTTCTTAGCCTCCACCGCAGCCGCTATTTCCTGCTCTGCATACTGCTGTATCACCACATCGATGCTCGTTACAAGATTTTCACCGTTAATTGGCTCCACTCTTTCTTCAGCATCACTTACCCGTCTTCCCCTCGAATCGGTAAGAGTCATTATTTTTCCCGGCTCTCCCTTTAAGTACTCCTCATATTTACTCTCAAGGCCAATTATACCCTGATTATCTTTTCCTACAAATCCGATTACGCTTGCAGCTAAAGTATAATAGGGATATGTTCTTTCCACATCCTCATCTATCATTACTCCGGGCAGATTAAGCTCCCTTATCTCTGCCGCCGTCTCATTATCTACCTTCGACTTTATTCTTTTTAATGCCACATTTTCCTTTACGTCTTCCAATACGTCTTCATAATCAAGCTCCAGTATTTCCGATAAAGCCTTTGCAGTTTCCTCCTCATTTTCTATCTGGGCGTGTATTACAGATACCGCACTTACCGATTCGGTGACAGCAATGCCGTTTCCGTTTCTGTCCAGTATGCTTCCTCTTTTGGGCGCTATAAGTCTGTCCCTTGTCTGCTGTTCATATGCCATATTCTGATATTCTTCCGCTTTGAAAAGCATTATATATCCAACACGAATGCTCAGGACTATAAGTGAAAGCACAAAAACAGCCAGCATTAAGAGCAGTCTTTTTTTACCTCTGAAACTAAGCTTATCCAACAGCAACATCTCCATAATATTTATCTTGTTAAATATATTTATTCAGATTAAATGTTATGAAAATATATTCATCTGTTTTTAGTCTTGGCTTCGCCATTTTCGGGCATAAAAAAAATCGGTATTTTCATACCGATTTTTATTTTAAAGATAATCTGCTCCTACATTATCTCCGCTTTCCAGCACTTCACACTCGTGCTCATCGTTTACGGAAATTTTGTATCCGAATTTATTTTCCTTTCCGCTGTCATCATTCCAGCTGAATGACACAAAATATTCGACTTCTTCACTGGGAACAAATCCGGAAGCTGTCTTTGTTATTTTATCCCTGTCCACATTTAAGTCATTTACAAGTTTATTCTCTGCATAATCCGATGCTATATATAACCTGTCACATATTTCCTGCATAGCTTCGGAATCCATATTTGCTTCATTTACCTGATAAACTATATTATCCTTTAGAGGTAAAATCATTACTGCCATACATAATGCCGTTATGAGAACCGTTCCCCTCATATTGCTGCATCCAAATTTTCTAAGAAAAATAAAGGCCGCCGCTATGACCGAAAGCATCACAGCAATCATAAATAATCTTACGGAAAATTCACTCTCAAACGCTCCTATAGGTATTATCCTTACAGCTGATATTATAAGCACAATATATGCTATAAAGCTAAAAATCCCATATATTCTGGCGCTTTCATCGTCCTTTCTGTATTGGACAAAATTATAAAGTATACCAAGAAAAAGCAACAGTGAAAAAACAAAAATAATCAATATTATCATCTCCTTATAAGTTAGTTTTGGCTAACATTTATTCTATATAAAAATCCGTTTTCACGGATTTTTATATTTATATTTTTATTGGACAACGCCGCTTTTCTTTGTTGTAGTAACTACTTTTGGAGTACTTGACGATGCTGAGCTCTGGGCTGTTGTCTGCTGGGTCGAGGATGTATCTCCCGTACTCGTGCCGGTACCGCCCGACATCTGAGCCGAAGTTCCCTCCTCTATTCCGTTGTCCGTTACTTCAAGGGTGATTGTTACTTCACTTCCGTTATTAACGTACTCTCCCTTTTGAGGACTCTGGCTTACTACTACACCGTTTTCGTCACCGTTTACCACCGGTGAAAGTCCCGCTTCCATAAGCGCTCCAACGGCTTCATCATAGGTTCGTCCCATAACATTAGGCGTCTGGGTCATATTATCGTCATTGGGTCCTTTTGTAACATATACAATTACAGTGGAATCCTCTGCTACCTCTGTTCCCGCATGGGGTACACTGCTTGTAACAACGCTTCCTTCACCAACTACCTGATAATTTAATCCCTTCATACTCAGATACATAATAGCATCGTTTGTTGAATACTGAGTAAGGTCATCAAGCCCTATAGTATTTGCGGCTGCTTCCGAATTTTCGTCAACAGCTTCTGTTTTAGGTATTCCGAGATATTTAATTATGTTTTCAAGAAGTCCCTTAAGCATAGGAGCCGCTGAAGTAGAACCTTCTGTATATCCTGCAGGTCTGTCCAGTATGGCAATAGCTATTATTTCAGGGTTATCAACAGGAAGGAATCCAACGAATGTTACAGTATACTGCTCATTGGCACGGATAGCCTGCTGAGCTGTACCTGTCTTTCCTCCGATGGCATAACCTTCGATTTTTGCTTTCTTACCTGTACCTGTATCGATAACAGCCTGAAGGTATTTCCTTACGGTGTTGCTTGTTTCCTCACTTATGACTTTTCTCACAAGTGTAGGTGTTTTTTCATATATTATTTCTCCGTCTGAATCAATTATCTGAGAAACCACATAGGGCTGCATAAGATTTCCGCCGTTTATTACAGCAGAAAAAGCAGTTAAAACCTGAATTGCCGTACAGTTGAATGACTGTCCGAAACTCATTGTAGCAAGCTCAACGGGTCCTATGGCGTTTTCAGCAAACATAAGGTTTGCCGCTGACTCTTCACCTGGAAGGTCTATGCCTGTTTTTTCGCCAAATCCAAAGTCTTTCTGGTATTTATAGAACAGGCTTACACCCATTTTTTCACCAATGTCCATCATAGCCACGTTGCAGGAGTTTGCCAGAACATCTTCTACGGTCTGTGTGCCGTGTCCTGACTGCTGCCA
>CABPCX010000221.1 GCA_902406135.1 uncultured Eubacteriales bacterium | reverse complement strand
GCCGCAGTCCCTGCCGCAACAACAGCCACACCCGCAAGAGCCAAAATTTTTCCTGTTATTCTGCCCATATATATCACCTCTGAGCAGATTATTTCCAAAAAAGCTTACCTATATACAAAAAGGACTTTCATAAATCCTTTGATTTACAAAAGTCCTCAACTTTCAATTATTCACTTTTGGAAGATGCCAGTACAGCAAGTATACTTCCCAAAACTATAATTACTCCCGCAACAGCCTCTTTTCCTAAAACGGAAACAACAACGGCTATCATTCCGGCCGCCATAAAAAGCTTTCCTCCGATTTTTGCGGATTTAACCGATTTGCTCCAGGGAAAATCCCTGCTTCCTATGCCGTCGGCATTTCCTTCATATACAAGGCAGCCAAAAAGCACTTCAATAACAGCTATTACGGACACCGCCAAAGCCGCCCAGGCAGAAACACCAAGCACCGATGCCAGTGAAAAGGCCGTTCCTCCGACAGATATAAAAGGCATTGCCCATTTAATGAAAATCTTGGCTGTTTCCGGATACTTCAGTTCAGCGTCAGCCCCATTTACTTTAACATGGCAGAATATATTAAACAGCATCAAAAAAATCGGCATTCCAAAGGCCGCAAACCACTTCGGCGCATAGCTGCTGGCCTGTCCTCCAAAACTCCACTGGACGGGAATTTCTGCCGGAAGACTATTATATAGTATAAGTCCTGCCACAGCAGGCAGTATACATACAGCGCATGTAAGCGAAATTTTCTTCTTATTGTTCATTTTCATAACCTCCATTATAAAGTTTATTTATATGACCCTGTCTTGTCAATAGCTGTAACCCTCTAAACATTTTAGTTATAAAACTTAACAGTGTCCTTTATATGTTGACACTTGTATACACGGTGTATATAATCTATTTTAGTACATTTTTTGTGAGGTTCCATATGAAAAATTTAAGCAAAATAAATCCAAAATTATTACTCTTTTTAGGCGTAGTCGGCGTATCGCTGTCAGCCATATTCGTAAAATATTCAAGTGCCCCTTCCCTTGTAACGGCTACATACAGATTAGCCTGGACAGTGGCTATCCTTATACCGCTTTCACTAAAGAAGTCTCTGCCGGAGATAAAGCGGTTTACAAAAAAAGAAGTGTTTGCCGCCATTGCCGCAGGTATTCTCTTCGCACTGCATTTCACGCTGTGGTTTGAGTCATTAAAACATACGACCATAGCTTCTTCTACAGTCCTTGTAGATACGGACGTTATATTTGCGGCCATAGGTTTCTGCATATTCATGCACGGAAGAATACCTAAAAAAGGTATAATTGCCATCGGCGTTACCGTATGCGGAGGTGTTATAACAGCCCTTGCCGGAGGCGGTGAAGGTACATCTTCATTTTTCGGAAATATGCTTGCCTTATCGGCTGCCGTACTTATCGCAGGATATACACTCATAGGCAGATACGCAAGAAGCAGAAATATAAGCACAACAGCTTATACGCTTATAACATACTCATCATGTCTTGTGACACTTCTTATGCTTGATTTTGCCACAGGCACTCCCATAACAGGCTATGGAATAAAAGAAATACTTATAGGCCTCGGTCTTGCCGTATTCTGCAACCTTCTTGGCCACAGTATTGTAAGCTGGTCCCTTAAGTATCTTACTCCCGCCTATGTTTCGGCAGTAAAACTCTGTGAGCCGGTGTTCTCAACAATACTCGGTGTTTTAATATTCAGAGAAATACCAAACGCCATGCAGGTTCTCGGAGCTGCCATAATAATCGGCGGTGTATATGTATATTCGGCAGTTGAAAATGCTGCTACTGAAAAATCGGATAATTAAAAAAACAGGCTGTGTCTAAGACACAGCCTGTTTTTAATCTTCGTCGTTGAAACAAGTATACATATATTCGGGCACACCTATTTTTTCACCGCTCAAATATCTGACGATGGCATCGTTTACCTCTCCCACAACACCGGGAATAAGCTCGATGTGATGTTCCCTTATGGCTTTTCTTGTCCTGCTTCCTATGTCGTTGCATATAAGCACGCTTACATTATATTCATCAAGCAGGTCAGCCACGGCCTCGGGTTTTTTAATGAAAGAATATCTTCTTTCAATACTTACCACCCTTTCGTCCTCAACTTCAAATATGGTAAACTGTCTGCTGTTTGAACAGCTTTTATATATATCTCCGTTATGTGAAGGAACCGCTATCCTCATTGTAATCACTTCCCATATAATTGATTACGGTTATTTTAACATTTTTTTGTTTTTTTCTCAAATTAATATTCAAAAATCTTTTTAAAAGTTGTAATATTGTTTCTATCGATATGAAACAATATCATCAAGGAGGTAATATTTATGGACGAAAGAATTAAAAAACTTGCATATAATCTTGTTAACTACTCTTGCCGAGTACAAAAAGGTGAAAAAGTTCTTATAAGCTGCAGTGGTGTCCATCCACTTCCTCTTGTAAAACAGATAATAAAAGAAGTATATGCCGCAGGCGCTCTTCCCTTTGTAAATTTCACAACCAATTCCATCGACAGGGAACTGCTTTTAAATATAACAGAGGAACAGCTTAAAATAATGGCTGAATGTGATGCCGCCAGAATGAGCCAGATGGACGCATACATCGGTGTCAGAGGCGAAGACAATATATCGGAAATGAGCGATGTGCCTTCCGAAAAGCTGTCTATGTATGACAGACTTTACACAAGCCCTGTACACCATGACATAAGAGTACCCAAAACAAAATGGGTAGTTTTACGTTATCCTTCACCTTCAATGGCCCAGAGTGCCCATCAGAGTCTGGAAGCCTTTGAGGACTACTATTATAATGTATGCAATCTGGATTACGGAAAAATGTCAAAGGCCATGGATGCCCTTGTGGAGCTTATGAATAAGACAGACAAGGTACGTCTTACGGCAAAAAATACTGATATAACATTCTCAATAAAGGATATACCTGCCATAAAATGCGCAGGAAGCTGCAATATTCCCGACGGTGAAGTTTACACCGCACCCGTAAGAGAATCAGTAAACGGTACAATAACATATAATACACCCTCAGAATATAACAGCTTTAAATTTGAAAATGTAAGCCTTACTTTTAAAGACGGTAAAATCATCGAATGTACGGGCAATGACAGCGAGCGTCTCAAGAGCGTTTTCGATACCGATGAGGGCGCAAGATATATAGGAGAATTTGCAATAGGTGTCAACCCCTATATAACAACACCAATGAACAACATACTTTTCGATGAAAAGATTATGGGAAGCATACATTTCACACCCGGCAACTGCTATGAAGACGCATATAACGGAAACAAATCCGCTATCCACTGGGACCTTGTCCTTATACAGACTCCCGAATTCGGCGGCGGAGAAATATATTTCGATGACAGGCTCATAAGAAAGGACGGACGTTTTGTTGTTCCTGAGCTTGAAGTTCTTAATCCCGAAAATTTGAAATAATTTTATATGTTAAACGCCTTTGATTTATTTATGTACTCCAATAATCAAAGGCGTTTTCAGTATGAAATTTAAAAACGCCCAAATTTATGGTTAAACTGCTGTCTCAAAATGTGCTTTTTACATTTCATACCACAATCTTATCATCATTTTCATAGTTT
>CABPCX010000220.1 GCA_902406135.1 uncultured Eubacteriales bacterium | reverse complement strand
TTTATGCTTGCCCTTATAGGAAAAATTTTCGATTCCGAAAACGTTATAGGGGACATAACAAGTCTTATAAATGCAGTATATAAATATGTTGAGACAGATATTTCTCTTCTTGACTGCTTAAGTTATGTACAGTACGCTTCGCTCGTTGACATCACTAAGATAAGTATGGAGACTATTCCGGGCGATGGAGAAACCCAAATAATGTTTATTCCTGATAAAGAGGGTATAGCCGAAATGTCGGACAGAGTATTCAGGGGAATCGTCCATGAAGAAACTGAGACAGAGCAGACAGGTGACAGCAAGCAGTACAGCATCGAAGTATCAAACGGCGGAAATATAATTGGCTATGCCGCAAAAACTCAGGAAAGACTTAACGGTCTTGGCTATAATGTGACAAAAATTACGACATGGTATGGAACACAGCAGGATACGACAATAATATATGTAAGCGAAGAGGGCATTGGAAACGACTTAGTCGGACTTTTCACCGATGCAAAAGTTGTTGTAGACCCTTCAGCTATTGACGGAGGTACAGATATCAAAATAGTCATTGGTTTAAAAGAAAGCTAATTTAGGAGAATTGTTAAGAATGTTTGGTAAGAAAAAGAATAATGAGGTAAAAAATAAAAAGAAAAATCCAGTACTTTCATTTTTGAAAACCGTTACAATAATACTTGTCTGTTTTTTAGGCCTGTCATTTGTTGCAGTATATGCTTATACTAAAGCAACATTCACACCTGAAAACGGTTATGAGCAATCACCCAATGTGACCGAAGTTATAGGAAAGGTACTAAAAAAAGATATCAATGTAAATTTCCTTGTATGCGGTGTTGATGAAGCAGAAACCAGAACAGACGTTATATTTGTTGTTAACTTTGACAGTAAATCCGGTACGATAAAGCTCTTATCCATACCACGCGATACCTATACTGAGGTTCTTCCTTCTGTGGAGGATAAAATAAACAGCGTCGGCAGGTCTATACCAAGCGTAGTAAAAATCAATGCGGTACACGCCTATGCGGGAAAAGAAGTAGGTATGGAATGTCTTGAAATGCAGGTTGAAGACCTTCTTGGCATCGAGATAGACAATTACGTTTTATTTAATATAGAGGCATTTAAAGCTGTCGTTGATATAATCGGCGGAGTTGATATGTATGTTCCTTATGATATGTACTATTCCGACCCCGTTCAGGGACTTTATATAAATCTTAAAGAAGGCCAGCAGCATCTTGACGGCGATGCGGCAGAGCAGCTTGTAAGAAACAGACAGTATGCCAACGGTGACCTCGGACGTATCGAAGTACAGCAGATGTTCATATCAGCATTTGTTGAGCAGGTGCTTAATACTGAGACAATAATAAGCAACGGTCCAAGCCTTATCAAAGCAGCCTTTGAATATCTTGAGACTGATATGTCTATAACAGATATGCTTAATTACGCAAAATATATTGAAGATGTAAAATCCAGTGAAGTACTTACAGAGACAATTCCCGGATATCCTCAGTATATCAACGGCGTAAGCTACTATATAGCCGATACAAGCTCAATGGGAAATACAGTCGATGAAATTTTCTATTCAGGCGATGAATATCTTACTTCAAGTAAACACAAGAACATTGAGATTGCAAACGGCGGAGAGATAACAGGACTTGCCGGAAGAGCGAAAAAGACCCTTGAAAGCGAAGGCTTTACCATAAGCGGTGTTTCCGACTATAAAGGCGAGCAGACAGAATACACAAGAATAGTCGTTAAAGAAGAAGGACAGGGACAGGATCTTTTACCTTACTTTGAAAACGCAGTTATTGTAGTTGATGACCTTCTCCTTGGCGGTGACGATGATATCCTCATCATACTTGGTACAGGTCAGGGCGAGGTACAGATACCGCCCGATATGCCTGACGAAACTCAGACAGACAGTCAATAATTTATAGTGATTGGTGCGGCTATGGAAAAGGGATACGGTTATCTTTTAAAAAATCTTATGGATTCTGTTTACGAAATGATGCTTAAGCTTGGCGAAAAAGAAAGCAGCGGAATATGCATCTATTACACTTCTGACCTTATGAGCTTTTTACTCGGCACTGAGGAAGAAGAAATACAAAGTAAGCTTAAGGACTTTCCTGCCTTTGCCAAAAGCTGTATCGATGATGTAAATATCGAATATCTTAAGGACGGCAGGATAGGGATTAAGGTTTTTAGAAGCGGAATCGATAAAATAATGAAGCTTAATTCTGACAGAAAATTTCTTAAAACTCTGATAGAAAAGGTGAGAGACAGAAACTGCTCCATTGAGGATATAAAGCAGGTATTTGAAGCTGAATCTTCCAAGTATTGCTGTATTGAAACCGAAGGCGATGAATTTCAGTATGTTGTATATTTTGAAGACAGCGGTATAGATGAATATAAATACTGTTTTACATTCGATGCTATGGGCAGCTACTATCATAGATTTACTGACTATGATTTTAAAAATATGGTTTCCCACGATAAAGACTGAAATGTATAATAGGAAAAATTATCCTGCCAAAAGAAATTTGAGCGGGATAATTTTTCGTTTATAAATATTGCAAATATTACAAATTTATTAATTATTGTTTTCAAACATCTTTACATAAGAATATTATGTTAATATATTAATGCGGTGATTAAAATGAGAAATAAAAAAACAGATATTGCTGCGGCAACGGTAGTAGTGATTGCTGCCGCAACAGTTATTTCACTGGGTGTGCATAAGAGCTCCCCTGCAAATGATGAAGCGAAAGATAAAAATTCTATCCTCCACTCAACTATCGAAGGCGAGATAGTAAGTGAAACGGATAATGTTTATGAACAGATTGATACATATTCAACCAATCTAAATACGTCATCAGTATATGATTCCGCCGAGGTTGAAAAAGGTCAGTATGTTACTTTCGTCAAAGGTTCTGTTGTTATGTTAGATAAAGGGAGAATGTCGGCTGTATGCGCAGACAGTATGATTAACATCACCGAAGGGACTTCCCTGTCTGACGGCGAAAGCATTGAAAAATATAACCTGTATGTTATCACCGAAGATAATGACGGGCTTTATGCCGATGAGGACTCGGAAATCTTTGCAAAAGGCGGGTATCAAATAACAGAAAATAACAAGGAGTGATATGATGAAAAAGTGTATTAGGCCCTTTGCGGCAGTTTTTGTGGCACTGTGTATGGCTGTAGGTACACCTGCCGCAGCTTTTGCTGACAATCTTTACAGTGAAAAAACTCAGGAGATTGTAACAAAGGGAGTTGTATATGGATATGAGCACCGTCTCACTACTGACGGATGGCAGAACATATACACACTTACAATTGATCTTACTTCAGACAATGTAAAAATTGCACCTGCTGAAAGTTCAACTGAATACGGACTTAAGGAAACAGCCCTTAAAATCCTTAATGACAGCAGGGCAGTTGCCGGAGTAAACGCTGATTTCTTCGGTATGACCGGAAGTTATTCAGCATCATTCGGACCTGTTATTGCAGACGGAGAGCTTATATCAGTCGGTACTGATAAAAACCTCAACGGTCCTGAATACGCAGCATTTTTTATGGATGAAGCGGGAAACAACTTTATAGACTATCTTGTATTTACCGCAGATTTTGTAAACGATGCCGGTGCGAGACTTGAGCTT
>CABPCX010000219.1 GCA_902406135.1 uncultured Eubacteriales bacterium | reverse complement strand
AATGTATATAAGCAAACTGATTAAGCCCCTGGGGATAAGGGTAACCAGAATAGCAAACGGTGTACCCGTAGGAGGAGACCTGGAGTATGTGGACCAGGTGACCCTTGCCAGGGCACTCGAAGGAAGAAGAGAAGTTTAAGAATTCAGGAGGAAAAAATTGAGTTACGCAGATGAAGTATTTATAAAGAATTGTAAAGATATACTTGAAAACGGATTTTCTACAGAAAATGAAAAGGTACGTCCCGTATGGGAAGACGGCACACCCGCATATACAATCAAAAAATTCGGTGTTGTAAACCGTTATGACCTTTCAAAGGAGTTCCCTATACTTACTCTCAGATATACTAACTGGAAGGCTGCCATTGATGAGATGCTTTGGATTTGGCAGAAAAAATCAAACAGAGTAGAAGACCTTAATTCTCATATATGGGATTCATGGATGGGCGAGGACGGAACTATCGGCAAGGCTTACGGATATCAGCTTGGTATTAAGCACGAATACAAGGAAGGTATGTTTGACCAGGTAGACAGAGTTCTCTATGACCTTAAAAACAATCCTTACAGCAGAAGAATAATGACAAATATATATAACTTCCAGGACCTGCACGAAATGAATCTTTATCCCTGCGCATACAGTATGACATTTAACGTTGTTGACGGAAAGCTCAATGCTATCCTTAATCAGCGTTCACAGGATACTCTTGCGGCAAACAACTGGAATGTGGTTCAGTATTCAGTGCTTGTTCATATGTTTGCTCAGGTAAGCGGACTTGAGGTCGGAGAGCTTGTGCATGTAATATCAGATATGCATATATATGACAGACATATACCTCTTATCAAGAAACTTATTGAGAGAGAACCCCTCCCTGCACCTAAGTTTGAGATAAACAAGGATATCAAGAATTTCTATGACTTTACAATAGATGATTTCAACATTGTTGATTATAAGCACGGAGAGAGCATAGGAAAGGTTCCCATTGCCATCTAACAGAGAGGAAATGCGATATGAAAGTTCTGCTTGCTGCCCTTAACGCCAAGTATATACATACGTCTCCGGCGCTCAGAAGCCTTAGGGCCTATGCCGACGATGAGGAGAAATACACGGTTTTAAAGGAGTATACAATCAATAACAGAATTGAATTTATCGTAAGTGATATTTATAAGGAAAAACCCGATTATATCGGGTTTTCCTGCTATATATGGAATATTGAGATGATAAAGGTTGCTGCAAGGAGACTGAAAAAGATACTCCCTAATACGGTTATGGTATTTGGTGGTCCTGAGGTAAGCTATGATGCGGCCGAGTTTTTGAGTGAAAATGACTTTGCCGATATAGTTATGAGAGGCGAAGGAGAAAGAACATATAAAAACCTTCTGGATAAATGGAGCGCCAAAGAGGATATATCAGACGTCAGAGGTATAACTTTCAGAAAAGACGGCCAGATATATGAAAATCCCAACAGTGAGCCCCTTGCCCTTGATGATATTCCGTTTATATATAAAAATGCCGATGAATTCAAAAATAAAATAATATATTATGAAACACAGAGGGGCTGCCCCTATAACTGCCAGTACTGTCTGTCATCCGTTGAGAAGGGAGTAAGGTTCCTTTCGGAGGAGAGGGTAAAAAGCGACCTGAAATTTTTTATCGATAACAGGGTAAAGCAGGTAAAATTTGTGGACAGGACCTTCAACTGCAGCCACGACCACGCCATGATGATATGGAAATATATAATGGATAACGATAACGGCGTAACAAATTTCCATATGGAGATAACAGCTGATATTTTAAGGGACGAAGCCATAGAACTTCTTAAAGGCGCAAGAAAAGGGCTGTTCCAGTTTGAAATAGGCGTGCAGTCCACAAATAAAAAGACCATAGAGGCGGTCAAAAGAAATACTGCCTTTGGCGGAATAACCGATGTTGTCAAAAAGGTGGCGGAGGCAGGAAACATACATCAGCACCTTGACCTTATTGCGGGACTTCCCTATGAGGATTATGAGTCCTTCGGAAGGTCCTTTGATGATGTGTATTTCCTTGAGCCTGAACAGCTTCAGCTGGGATTTCTGAAACTTTTGAAGGGGTCAGGACTAAGGCGTGATGCCGAAAAATACGGCATCGTATGTACTGACGAGGCTCCATATGAGGTTCTGTATACAAAGGAATTGTCTTTTGACGACCTTCAAAGGCTTAAAGGCGCAGAGGAAATGGTCGAGACATTCTATAATTCAGGCAAAGCAAAAACTACCGTAAAATTTGCCGTTGAAAAATGCGGACGTCCCTTTGTATTCTTTGAAAAACTTTCTTTGTGGTGGGCTGAAAACGGATATGATGAAATATCCCACAGCAAAATGGACCTTTACGGAAGACTGTTTGATTTCTTCAGAGAATGTGATGATTTTAAAGATTATATAGGATACATAAAGGAGCTTCTAAGATATGACATTTATCTTGGCGACAATATGAAAAATATACCCGAATCCCTTGTAAGGGAAATGTCCGAAGAAGAAAGAGCCTACGAGAGAGAGTTTTATGAAAACGAGGATAATGTCAAAAAGTACATACCGTCTCTGGCATCATATACACCAAAACAGATGCTCAGAATGTGCAGAATAGAATTTTTTGACATAAACCCGCAGACAGATGCAGAAGAAAAAACAGCGGTCCTTTTTAACTACTACGGAAGAGATGTTCTGCTTAATAAGGCGGATGCTTCTGTTATTTTCAGGGGGTGAATAGGATGGAACTTAAAGAGAGAGTACTGAAGGTCCTTGACCTTCTGGAAGAACATTATGGGCCCACTAAATGCTATCTGAACCATGAAAACGCATGGCAGCTTTTGATAGCCACCATACTGAGTGCCCAGTGTACCGATGACAGAGTAAATATGGTAACTAAAGACCTGTTCAAAAAATATACAAGCATAAAGGATTTTGCGGAGGCAAGCCAGTCTGAGCTTGAAAAGGATATACACTCAACGGGATTTTTCAGGAACAAGGCTGCCAATATAATTGCCTGCTGTCAGATGCTTTTAACCGAATACGGCGGAGAAGTGCCTGATGATATAGACAAGCTTACAAAACTTCCCGGTGTGGGCAGAAAGACAGCCAACGTGGTAAGGGGAAACGTATACGGCATACCTAGCGTTGTTGTGGATACCCATGTGAGAAGGGTATCGAATATGCTGGGATTTACCGACAGCCAGGACCCGGTGAAAATAGAATTTGAACTTATGGAGCTTCTGCCCGAAAAAAACTGGATAGCATATAATACCCAGATAATAGCCCATGGAAGAAAAGTATGTATTGCAAGGAGACCCCAGTGTGAAGTATGTTTCCTTGCAGATTTATGCGACTATAGACAAAAGACAAAAAGCGGGGAGGAAAACAAATGAAAACAGTAAGACTCGGTAAAACGGAAATAGTGACAAACAAAAACGGATTCGGTGCGCTTCCCATTCAGAGAATATCTCAGAAAGATGCCGTTTATCTCGTAAGAAAGGCTTATGACGCCGGATTTACGTTTTTTGACACAGCCAGAGTATATTCCGACAGCGAGGAAAAGCTTGGAGAAGCCTTTGACGGAATGAGAGACAAAATATTTATAGCTTCAAAAACACAGGCTCAAAACGGAGAAGATATGAAAAAGGACCTGGAAACAACATTAAAGAATCT
>CABPCX010000218.1 GCA_902406135.1 uncultured Eubacteriales bacterium | reverse complement strand
TTTTCCGTACATTTTCTTCCCCTGCCATACTCCGAACGCCTGGATAGCCTGAAGCTCAGGGTCGGAAAGAAGTGTGAAATTAAGTTCGTTTTTTGCCGCAAAATTTGTATGTGCCTTTATGCTGTCCTTGCTTATGCCTATTACCTCTACTCCAAGGGCATCATAAAAAGCCTTTGCGTTTCTGAAGGCGCACGCCTGTCTTGTGCATCCGGGTGTGCTGTCCTTTGGATAAAAATAAACTACTACCTTTTTGCCTCTGAAATCCGAAAGTTTTACCGTATTTCCGTCCTTATCCAAAAGGCTGAAATCGGGTGCCTTATCTCCTGCCTGTAACATATTCTTCTCCTCCTTATGGGTTCATTTGTATTTTAAAGTCCTGATATGCTTATGTTTTCCATAAATACGGACGGCGCTCCGATGCCGCCTGTGTTGAATCTTAAGTCCTTTCCTACTGCCTTTATATTTTTCAGCAGTTCAAAAAAGTTAGCCGCAGCCGTTATCTGCTCAACGGGTCTTCCAAGTTTTCCGTCCTTAATGACAAATCCCTGGGCCGAAAGGGAAAAATCTCCGCTTACGATATTGGCTCCCGCGTGGAGGCCTTCAATGTCGGTTATGTATATACCGTCTCCGGCTTCTTTGATTATATCATCAAAATCCTTATCTGAGGGCACAATATAAAAGTTTGAAGGTCCGCAGAATACCTGTGACCTGTATCCTGACCTGAATCCGTTTCCCGTGGATTTTTTCCCGCATTTGGCCGCATATTTCAAGTCATAAAGAAGGGTCTTAAGCACTCCGTTTTCAACAATGACCTTGTTTCTGCAAGGAACACCCTCGCCGTCAAAAAGTGCCGATGCCATACCGCCTTCAAGCAGGCCGTCATCCCTTATGCTCACACATTCCGATGCTATGCTTTTTTCTTCCATTCCCTCCAGCATGGAAAGTCCCTTATAGGCCTGCTCTCCGCTGAATGCGGAAGAAAACGTGCCTAAAAGGTCAGCCATGGCCGTATTTTTGAAAACCACGTTATATGCTCCGCTTTTAACAGGCGATGCACCAAGCATTTTTTCTGCCTGCTCAGACGCCGATTTTCCTATGCTCTCAGGGTCAAAGGCCGAAATATCGTTTCCTGCGAAAAACTCGCCGCCTGTCTTTATATCCCCGTTGTCCTCACAGATAACGGAAATATATGACATCATTATATTTGAGTTATAGCTTTTATTAAGCCCCTTTGTATTCATTATGGAAATTTTTACACTTCCGTCGGCAAACATACACCTATCTGATGATTTTATTTTATCGGAATAGCCAAGGGCAGCTTTTTCCATTTTTGCCAGCTTTTCAATCTTTTCTTCAGCCGTAACTTTTTCCAGGCTTTCGTCATAAAGGCATATATCCGAATACTCTCCACCTTCATAGAAAATACATTCCTCATCTTCCGAAATCTGAGCATTTTCCATGGCTGACTTTATAATAAAGTCTGCGGCTTTCTCATCCAGTCTTTCGGTATAGGCTGAACCTGTCTTTCCGTTTATAATTCCTCTGAAAGCCGCTCCGCCTGAGGAGCTGGTCTCATAATGCTCTGCCTTTCCGTCCCTTACGAGCACCTGAAAGTCATCGTCAGACCTGTAATATATCTCGCAGTCGCCAAAGCCTGCCTTTTTTGCCTTGTCAAGCACAAGCTTCTGAAATTCCTTTATATCCATATTACACGCTCCTTCCGCCTACGGTCATATTCTGCACTCTTATCATGGGCTGGCCTACATCCGTGTGTATGGAGCCGCTTATGGAGCCGCACATACCCTGAGCCCTTGAAAGATTGTTTCCGACCATATCGATATTAAGAAGCACCTCAGCGCCCTTTCCGATGAGGGTCGCTCCCCTCACAGGCTCACATATTCTGCCGTTTCTTATTATGTATCCTTCAAGTACGGCGAAATTGAATACACCTGTGGCAGGCTCCACCGAGCCGCCTCCCATCTGTTTTGCGTAAAGCCCAAACTCCGTATTTGCTATTATTTCTTCCGGAGTACTTTTTCCCGCTTCGATAAACGTATTTGTCATTCTTGATGTGGGCGCAAACATATATGACTGCCTTCTTCCTGAGCCTGTGGACTCCATACCCATTCTTCTGCCGTTTAATTTATCCACAAGATAGCCCTTAAGTATGCCGTTTTCTATGAGCACGTTTCTTCTTGTTGGTGTACCCTCATCATCGATATTCAGGCTTCCCCAGGCATTTTGTATGGTGCCGTCATCTACGGCCGTAACTATGTCAGAGGCTATCTTTTCTCCCAGTTTACCAGCAAATACCGATGCGTTTCTTGCCACAGCAGTGGCTTCCAGGCCGTGGCCGCAGGCCTCATGGAATATAACTCCTCCAAAGCCGTTGTCTATTACCACCGTCATTTTGCCTGAGGGGCATTCCTCTGCCTTAAGCATTGTAACAGCCGTCTTTGCGGCCTGTTTTGAAAGCTCCCTGATGTCTATTCTTTCAAAAAACTCAAAGCCTTCTGAGCCTCCGGGGCTCATTCTTCCGCTCTGCTTTTCCTTTCCGTCGCCTGCTACGGCTTCGGTAATAAATCTTGTCCTTACCCTTCTGTCGCCTGCTTTAAGTCCTTCACTGTTTACAATAAACACGTCCTGTACACTGTCGGCATAGGCTCCCTTTGTCTGGGTTATGAGACTGTCGCAGGAAAAGGCCGTATCCGATGCTTCCCTGAGTAAATCCCTTTTTTCTATGCTGCTTCTTTCTTCCGGCATAAATTTTATGGGATTTATATTCGTATAGGTTCTTTCGGAAAATTTTCCGTCAAAACCGTATTTTTCACTACTGTCTCCCCTGAGGCCGTCGGCAGCGCCCTGCGCCGCCTTTAAAAGGCCCTTTTCCGTCATATCGTTGGTATATACATAAACGGCATTGTTTCCGTCAAATACTCGTATGCCTGCTCCAAAGTCAAGGCCGCTGACAGCGGAATCCACTTTGCCGTTGACCATTGATATGCTGTTTCTTACGGTGTTTTCACAGAATATCTCGGCAAAGTCTCCGCCCTTTGACAGAGCCTTTTCAATAACAAGCTGTGCTGTTTTATCACTTATCATTCTTTCATCTCCTTTTCCTGCCTGTAAAGAATGGCATTATCAATTATTTCCTTATATCCTGCCGACAGTTTCTTGTCGGTAGTCACGCTGTAGTCGGTGTATCTTACTTTATCGGAGAGTTTTGTGTTTTTATCCATATATATTATTCCCGCCGCATCGGGGTCCTTTTTTACGGACTCATACACAAGATTTATGGTATCTATGGCCTCATCTGTCCTATAAACGCAGTCATCGGTGCTGTATGCCGCCGCTCCGAATCTGAATATGGCTTTTTTGTCCGTATCCAGGTGGCTCCTTATTTCGGAAAACATTCTCTGTGCGTCCTCAGTCGATGAAAAATATCCGTTTATGCATATATAATCCACGTTTTCATCGGGCATATATGAGCCCACAAGGATTATATCGTCTCTTTTAACGGACCATACGGTTTTTGCCTGCCTGTTGCTTTTCTTTATGAGCTTGGCGGCGTATTTATACTTCTCTCCGTTTTCATCATAATAATACGAGTTTTCCAATATTTCAATCATAACTTCAATATCGTACTTTCCTACGGCTTCAGCAAACTCTCCGGCATATTTCTTAA
>CABPCX010000217.1 GCA_902406135.1 uncultured Eubacteriales bacterium | reverse complement strand
TTATAAATAAGGAGTGGAAATAATGTCAGTACAGAAAAAAGGACTTGGAGCAAAGGGCCGCGGCCTGGAAGCCCTTATTTCCAAGCAGGTAGATACCATAAACGAAAAGGGCGTAACAGAAATTGACATAAATAAAATAAGTCCCAACAGGGAACAGCCCAGAAGAATATTTGACGAAACAGCCCTTGAGGAGCTGGCATCGTCCATAAAGCAGGTGGGAGTTATCCAGCCTGTAATTTTAGCTAAGGACGGGGATTATTATAAAATAATCGCCGGCGAAAGAAGATGGAGAGCGGCGAAAATTGCCGGAATAGATAAAATACCGGCCATAATCAAGGATTATGATGAATCCTTTGCCTTTGAGGTGGCACTTATCGAAAATCTTCAGAGAGAAAACCTCAATTCCATTGAGGAAGCCTGCGGATATAAGAGACTTATCGAAGAATTTTCCTTAAATCAGGAGGAAGTGGCTGAAAAGGTAGGAAAAAGCCGTTCAGCCGTTGCCAATTCCCTCCGTCTCTTAAATCTTGATGAAGAAGTACAGAGACTTGTGCTGGAGAACAAAATTTCAGGCGGTCACGCCAGAGCCATACTTGGACTGGAGGACAGTTCAAAGCAGCTGGAAGCGGCAGAAAAAATAATTGAAGGCGGTTTAAGCGTAAGGGCAGCAGAAGCTCTCGTTAAGGCAATGAATGCCCAGAAGCCGGCAGAAACAAAGCCTGTAGTATTTGATACGGCAGGATATAAAACCATAGAAAAAAATCTCAAGGATCTTTTTGGTACAAAAGTAAAGCTTAACTGCAAGAAAAATAAGGGAAAAATCGAGATAGAATATTATTCTGACGCCGATTTGGAAAGAATACTTGAGTTAATTAAAAAAATAGATGAGTAAGTGAGGGATAGAAAATGACAGAAGGCAGTTTTTTTGCCCAGAATCTGGACCTGTGGATATCCATAATACTGACTCTTCTAGTAGTTCTGATAGGTCTTGTCATATTTGATCTTTACAATAACAATAAGCTAAAGACCAGATATGAAAAATTTATGGGTATAAACAAGAAAAGAAAAAATGATGTAAATATGGAGAAGCTTTTAATTGACTGTGTTGCAAAGGCCGAATCCATTGACGAAAAATATGCAAAAATAGTGGAAATTGTGCAGGATATGCAGAAAAATATGCAGTACTGCTGTCAGAAAGTAGGAATAGTAAGGTACAATCCCTTTGAGGAAATGGGCGGAAACCTCTGTTTTGCCGTTGCCATACTTGATGCGGAAAACACAGGTATAGTAATAAACGGAATACACAGCCGTACAGGTACATTTACCTATGCTAAGCCCGTAGAATTGGGCGTGAGCACATATATACTTTCAAAAGAAGAGCAGGAAGCCATTGATAAAGCTAAAAATAACGCATATCAGGCTGTTAAAAAGACTGTAACGGTCAAAGAGCCCGCCAAAACTTTGAGAGCAAAGAAACAGAAGGAAAAAGAGCAGGCAAGAAAAGAAAAAATAGAAATGTACAAAAAGGCAGCCGTACAGACCAGAAGACGTAAAGCTGTTAAAAGTACAAAGAAATCTGTGGATAACTCCGATAAATAACCACAAAAAATATATACTTATTCACAGATAACCATAGTTATCAACAAAAAATTGTGCATAAATAGTGAATAGGAGATAAAAATGGATTACAAAATGATATTTCTCGACTTGGATAATACACTTTTGTCCAGTGATTTATCCATTTCCGAGGAAAATTTAAGGGCCATAAGAGCGGCTTCCGAAAAGGGCGTAAAAATAATTATATGCACAGGCAGAGGAGTATTCAGCGTAAAGCATATAGCGGCTCAGTTTGGTATAAATTGGGAAAACTGCTATATCATCTGCCTTAACGGCGGCGCTGTATATAAGGGATACCCTCCTGTGCTCATAAAAGAAAGGCTTTTTGAGAGCAAAAGCGCTATGATTGTCTATGAGACAGCCAAAAAATACGGCGTAGACATACAGATATACAGAAACGATAAGCTTATAATCGAGAAAATAACCGAAAGAATACAGATGTATATTGATAAGCTGAAGGCTGAATATGAGATTGTGGGAGATATAACCCGGTATGACGGCCGGATATCAAAAATACTTCTTAACGGAGAACACGAAAAGCTGGAAAAAATACAGAAAGAACTTAAAAGCCGGATAGACGGAAAGCTTAACTGTTTCTTCTCCAGCGATACATTTTTGGAGTTTACATCGGAAGGCACAACCAAGGGCGAGGCCATGAAAGATTTGGCCGAAACCTTAGGCATAGATATAAAGGAAACAATAGCCATTGGCGACAGTTTCAACGATATGTCAATGATAAAGACGGCAGGCCTTGGTGTGGCCGTAAGAAATGCCGTACAGCCCCTTAAGGACGAGGCCCAGTATATAACCAAGCATACTAATGATGAAAGCGCAGTGGCAGAGGTAATAGACAGATATATTTTCGGAAAAATCGACAAAACTATCGGTGAATATAAATTCAGAATTCCGGTAAGAATATTTATTATACTCTTCATAATCGAGCAGCTTTTAGCCTTTGCCTTTAACATAAACGTGCTTAAAATATGGAGATATGTTTATGAATACGGCGTTGATAAATATAAAATCGGATTCTTAGGTATTCTGATACCATTTATACTTTGTTTTGTTGTGGATTATTTCAACCAGCGCACAAAAAAAGAGGACGAGGAAGAATTCTGGGAAAGCAAATACGGAAAAAGATAACTTTTGACTGTGGGGAATAAAAATGAAGGGTAGTTATAAAAAAGCAGTCCTTCTGCTTATAATACTTTGTATTGCGGCCCTGGCGTTCATATTTATTCCGAAGAAATATTTCGGAAAAAATGACGATATCAGCCTATACAGAGTAATATGGAACGGGTCGGGAGAAAGGGTCAATGTGACGGAAACTTCCGATTTGAGAGGCATAGAACAGCTTCTTAAAAATATGAAGTGCAAAAGATATGCCGCTCCCTTCACTCCCCTCAGTGATGCGGATATAGTCTGTGAGATAGACGGCGATATGGGAAGCGCTCCTTTCCATATTGTCTTTAGCTCATCGGGCGGATATGTTTATGAAAGTGCCGAAAAAGGCGGCTATAAAATATATGACAGCGGAGAAATGATAAATAAAATTGAAGAAATGACTGTCATTTTTAATGAAAAATAAAAAGCTTTTAAAATTTTATTTGACATTTACCTTTATTTATGATATTATAGCAAGGCAGTAAGCTATGGAGAAGTACTCAAGTGGCTGAAGAGGCGCCCCTGCTAAGGGTGTAGGTCGTTTGCGCGGCGCGAGGGTTCAAATCCCTCCTTCTCCGTATAAGAAGATACCAAACGGTATCTTCTTTTTTTATGCTCGGAACCCGAGCGCGGCGCGGGCATAAAATCCGACCGCTGACTGAGGGAGAATCGAGCGTGACCGCTGCCAGTGGCAGAAAAAGGAAACGCGAGATTCTGTGAGAAACAAGCGATGGGAGCGCAGGCGGAACAGCGCGCCGATTTCGAACAGAGTAAAGGAGGAGTTTATGGCGAGAAATAAGGAATTTAAAGCTCCGAAAAGGAGCGCATAAATGACTATATTTCGAGGTGGGGCTGTTCAAATCCCTCCTTCTCCGTATAAGAAGATACCAAACGGTATCTTCTTTTTTT
>CABPCX010000216.1 GCA_902406135.1 uncultured Eubacteriales bacterium | reverse complement strand
AATAGGTGAAAGAAATGCACGAAAGGTTTTTAAAGGTTTTTGAAAAAGTAAATGCCAAAGATGATGTCAAAGCGGCTTTTTCAGATGCTTATGTTGAAAAACTTACGGTTTCAAAAAGTACAAAAATACTTCAGGCAGAAGTGTCTTCAAAGAGCCTTATACCAAACAGGTATAAGGCTTTAATGGAGAGCGCAATTTTTAATACAATCAATGCCGCAGAGCAGGTAAAAATAAATGTAAAGTACGAAATAGATGATAAAACTCCAAAGGGAGCCTTTGATTTTTTATGGCCCGATGTGGTATCGGTGCTTTCTGAGGAAAGCCCTGTATGCGGATGTGTGTTTGAAGACTGCGATATTAAAAACGAAAACGGAAAAATAGTAATATTTACAGGTCATAATGCGGCATTCTTTCTTTATAAAAAGGGCGCGGACAAGTATATAACAGACAGAATAAAAGACGAATTCGGTATTGATGCTTCCGTTATGTTTAAAAACAAGAAAATAACCGAAGAAGAAAAGCAGGACCTTGATAAGAAACATGAAACCTATGAAAAACAGCTTATAAATGCCATAATAAGCGAACAGGTTTCGGTTGAAACTGCAAAGGAAAACTCAAAGGCTGAAGAAGTAAAAGCCGGAATTGAAAACGGAATCATCATAGGAAAAGACGAAATCAAAGGCGAAGTCTTAAAAATTAAGGAAACCAAAATTGAAGGCGAAAAAGTTATTATACAGGGTGATATTTTCAACCTTGAAGAAAGGGAAATAAAGGGCGACAAGTACATAGTTTCCTTTGATATAACTGACGGAAGCGATTCAACAACGGTTAAATTTTTTACGGATAAAAAGCCTTATGATTGTGACGGAGGAATAAAATCTGCACTTAAAGGTGCCTATGTAAGAGTTAAAGGCGAAGTGCAGTTTGATAAATACGCAAAAGAAATAATTATAATGTCAAGGAACATCGTAAAGGCTGAAAGGCCGCCTATACGTATGGATACAAGCGAGGAAAAACGTGTTGAGCTTCATCTGCATACGACAATGAGTACCATGGATGCGGTTACAAGTATGAAAACATACGTTAAAAGGGCTGCCAAGTGGGGGCATAAAGCTATTGCAGTTACAGACCACGGAGTTGTACAGGCTTATCCTGAGGCCATGGATGCGGCTGAGGCAAACGGCATCAAAGTAATATATGGCGTTGAGGCCTATCTTATTGATGACCTTGGCGAAGTTGTTACAAGTGCAAAGGGACAGTCCTTTGACG
This sequence comes from uncultured Eubacteriales bacterium, assembly GCA_902406135.1. GTDB lineage: Bacteria > Bacillota > Clostridia > Lachnospirales > Anaerotignaceae > Metalachnospira. The sequence continues at coordinate 2,428 of CABPCX010000216.1, read as the reverse complement.
ACGAATATGTTGTATTCGACATTGAGACAACCGGACTTAACAAAGAAAAGTGCAAGATAATTGAAATAGGTGCGGTTAAAATAAAGAACCGCCAGATAGTAGACAGATATTCTACGTTTATCTATCCCGAGGAAAAACTTACTGATGAGATAGTAAATCTTACAAATATAACGGATGAGATGCTGGAAGGCCAGAGAAAAATAGACGAAGTCCTTCCTGAATTTCTTGATTTTGTGGGAGACGCTGTGCTTGTGGCGCATAATGCATCCTTTGATACGGGATTTGTACGTATTAAAGCCGATGAGCTTGGACTTAATTACAGACACAATACAATACTTGATACCCTTGAGCTTTCAAGGACTCTGCTTAAGGACTTAAAGAAGCATAAACTTGATGTGGTAGCAAAAAGACTTGGAGTAAGTCTTGAAGGACACCACAGAGCTGTAAACGATGCTGAGGCCACAGCGGAGATATTCTTAAAACTGGTGGATATGCTGGAAGAAAATGATATTAAAAATATTGATGATATAAATATATTTGCCAGCAGAACGGTTAACTACAATAAGCTTAAGTCCCATCATACGATTATACTTGTAAAGAATCTTAAGGGACTTAGAAATCTCTATGAGCTTATATCAATGTCTCATCTTGAGTATTATCATAAACAGCCAAGAATACCCAAGAGCAAACTTATGCAGTACAGGGAAGGCCTTATTATAGGCAGTGCCTGTGAAGCGGGTGAACTCTATAGAGCGCTGCTTGATATGCGCCCTAAAGAATATATCGATAATATTGTGAATTTCTATGACTATTTGGAAATACAGCCGGTAGGAAACAATATGTTTATGATAGACTCGGATAGAATACCCGCTGTAAATTCCGTAGAGGATATAAAGGAGTTCAATCGAAAGATAGTCAGACTTGGAGAAGAACATAATAAGCTGGTTGTTGCCACATGCGACTGCCATTTCATAGACCCTGAGGACTCTGTATACCGCAAAATACTCATGTATGCCAAGGGATTTGATGATGCGGAAAAACAGCCTCCACTCTATTTCAGAACAACAGAGGAAATGCTCAGAGAATTCTATTACCTGGGAGAGGAAAAGGCCAGAGAAGTAGTTATTACAAATACAAACATAATTGCCGACGAAATAGAGCAGATAAAGCCTGTACCTGACGGAACATTCCCTCCCAAAATAGAGGGTGCGGAAGAGCAGATACAGCAGATTGCCATGGATAAGGCCCACTCCATATACGGAGACCCTCTGCCGCCCATAGTTGAGCAGAGACTTGATAAAGAGCTTAAATCCATAATTAAAAACGGATTCTCGGTTATGTATATAATAGCGCAGAAGCTTGTTTGGAAGTCAAATGACGACGGATATCTTGTTGGTTCCAGAGGTTCGGTAGGTTCGTCCTTTGTTGCCAATATGACCGGTATTACTGAGGTTAATGCTCTGCCGCCGCACTATGTATGCCCTAACTGTAAGTACTCTGATTTTGAATCGGAGGAAGTACATAAAGTATTTATGCAGGGCGGTTCAGGAGTGGATATGCCGGATAAGGCCTGCCCCAAATGCGGAACAATGATGAAAAAAGACGGCCACGATATACCCTTTGAAACATTCCTTGGATTTGACGGCGACAAGGAGCCTGATATCGACCTTAACTTCTCGGGAGAATATCAGCAGCAGGCCCATGCATACACGGAAGTTCTTTTCGGAAAGGGACACGTATTCAAGGCAGGTACCATAGGAACCCTTGCCGACAAAACGGCATTCGGATATGTAAAAAAATATGTTGAAGACCATAACATTACTCTGCATAATGCGGAAATGAACAGATTGGTACAGGGATGTACCGGTGTTAAGAGAACGACCGGTCAGCATCCCGGAGGACTTATGATAGTTCCAAAGGACAAGGATATATATGAGTTCTGCCCCATACAGCATCCGGCTGATGATGTGGATTCTACCATAATAACAACACACTTTGACTACCATTCCATAAGCGGACGTATTTTGAAGCTTGACCTTCTGGGCCATGATGACCCTACGTTTATACGTATGCTTTATGATATAACCGGATTTAATCCTCAGCTGGTGCCGCTGGACGACAAAAAGACCATGTCTCTCTTCCAGTCTCCTGAGGCGCTTGGACTTAAGCCGGAGCAGATAAACTGCCCGACGGGAACTTTAGGTGTTCCTGAGTTTGGAACAAAATTTGTAAGAAATATGCTTATAGAGACAAAGCCTGAGACGTTTTCCGACCTTTTGAGAATATCAGGTCTTTCCCATGGTACAAACGTGTGGGTAGGAAATGCAAGGGAACTAATAGCAGACGGAGTTATCACTCTTAAAGAGACCATATCTACTCGAGACAGTATAATGAGTTATCTTATAACAAAGGGGCTTGAAAACAAAAA
>CABPCX010000215.1 GCA_902406135.1 uncultured Eubacteriales bacterium | reverse complement strand
CTGCATATATCCTCCGCAAAGGCAGATATAACTGTATTCTGTATCGCAGGTAGCCCACACGCAGTCACCGTATGTCTGTATAATAAACTCGGCGCCGCTGGCATTTACATATTTGTATACCACATCATAGCTGCTCTGGGGTATATACTCATTGAATTTATTATCATCATCTGCTTCGGAATGATGCCAGTATTCCAGGGAAAAGTATGATTTACCCTCGCTGTCGGCATAAAGGGAGTCAAAACAGAATTCTTCATAGTTTCCCCTTTTGTCCTCTACATAATATAAAATATTTGCGTCAGGCACATAATTATAAAGTTCATTGAGCTCTGCCAGGTCGATATATGCCTCTCCCTTCATAAACTCCTGCAGGAGCAGAGGGTTTTCGGCGGTATATTCCTTTTTTATGTCTCTTTTGTCGGAATATACGTTTCTTTCCCTCAAATCGCCTTCATTGTCAATGACCTCCATATCTGTCCAGTAGTAACGATTCCATACGGAGCCTCCAATGGTATCCTTTGATGTCCAGCCGTCGGACTTAAATCTGCGGGACTCGGTCATTTCTTCCAGAGAATGGGGTGTGGGTGAATTGGGACCCGATACGGAATATCCTCCGTATTCTCCTTCGCTTTCTATCTCCCTTATTTCGTCAACATCCTTTACAATGGAAGGATTTTTAAATATTCCGCTTCCCGCCATAACGGCTGTGGCTGAGCATAATATAAGTACAGCGGCGGCGGTTACCCTAAATATCTTTCTTCCTGCCTTTGGTCTCGTTACTGTGGAGGGAAGTCCCTCATTCCTTCTTTGGCTTTCTTCCAGACACTTTTGGGCTATGCGTTTTTTGCTTTCTTCGCTCATTTTTATTTTTTTAACGGATTCGCTAAGTTTTTCAACATCCATTATAGATACTCCTTTCTGTATTTTTCCTCAAGAAGCCTGCGCCCCTTCTGCAGTCTCATTTTTACAGCTGATTCGGATTTTCCTATAATGTCCGCTATATCGCTTACTCCCAATCCTTCCACATAGTGCAGTATAAGCACTATCCTGAATTTTTCGGAAATATCCATAAGTGCTTCAAGGATTCCGCAGCTTTCGGGGGCGGTAACAGAAGTCTGTATTTTTGTTATGTCAGCATGTGTATGTCTCAGGCTGAATCTTTTCATATCTCTACATTCATTGGAAGCCACTTTTATGAGCCAGGCCTTTTCATGCTCGGGGCTTTCAAATTCAGGCGCCTTATTTATATATTTTAAAAATGTGTTTTGGACGGCGTCCTCGGCATCATTTTCATTTTTAAGCATCACAAAACATATTCTGAAAAGCATATCAGCATACATTTCTAATTTTTCTTCTGTTTTATCGGATGGAATTTTTATCACTTCCTCCATCTTTATCAACTCCTTACACTACTAACACGAACGAAAGCGCCTTTCGGTCAATTTTTTATATTATATCAGATAAAAAATTTTTAAACCCTACAAAAAACCTTATTCAACCTATGGTTTGGTGCTTTTAAGGAAAATGTATAGTATAATTTTTTCATAAAGGGAGGAAAACAAATGGACAATTCAAAAACCGGCCTTTTCATAAGAGAAATGAGAAAAGAAAAAAATATGACCCAGAAAGACCTAGCGTTACAGCTGAATATAACCGACAGGGCAGTTTCAAAATGGGAAAGAGAGCACTTAGATAAAGATACCACACCGTTTCCTCGCTGATTTTTGCTCAACCGATACAGCCGGAGGGCTGAATAACAAGAAAATACGGTATGCGCCCATAGTGGAGAGCATACCGCATTTTCTTGTGGGGTCCAAAAATGGGGCAAAGCCCCATTTGGCCCATGACTTTGCAAAGCAAAGTGTAGTGTGTTATACGCTATGTCGGCGTTACCGCCGAGTAGGGCAAGGGCATTTGAAGCGGCAGGAAAACAGGGCTGTGCTTGCGTGGCGCACAGCCGCAAGCGCAGGTCTGTTTTCAACAGCAGATAGGGCGTATATGAAAGCTCTCGTCCTACGCTCCGACTTGTGGACAAAGTATCCAGAAGTTGTGGCCACACTCCCGGAAAAGTAGCAGGACAGCGGGCAACCGTCAAGGCTGAAATGAACGGATTTACACCCTGCCTTTCCCGCCCTGATTCCAATTTAGTAAAGACAGATGGGATTGTCTTTGTTTTTTAGTATTCATTTTTATACAGCGATTATTTTTAAAAATATCAATAGAATGGTGTTTTTAACATCTCTGAATAATATAGAGGTTTATTCAATTCATATTTTTGCATTACATCACGTACTACATCCTCAAACCATTTTGGCGCATAAGGAGAAATATATACTGCTGAAATTAGCTTCTCAAGATCGACGACTTTTTCTATACCGCTATGTGCTTGATGACTTGTGATAATAGCACGCACTTCTCTTTCGTGTTCATATGCTTTTCGTTTATACCAGAACGAACCATTTACGGAAGAAAATCTTTTGGAAAAATCAATATATTTGACTTTACCAATTTTTATTGCGGGATCTTTGTCAAGAGCCTCATACAACTGTTGGTATGTAGTTTGAATTGCAAGTGCATTGTTAACATTTGTTGAGTACAATTTCCACATTGCTTCCGATTCCGATTCGTTACAGTGCCAACAACTTATAAACGTATGTTCTCTTTGCATGTTTCCACTGGCATTCAACTCGGACAACAAACGTGTTGTATTTTCCTCAAGGTATTCGTCTGTTAAATCTTCTGGTTTCATTCCAGGCGCAGTTTGAATTGCTTCTCAAAAAAATCAAGATAAAATGTGTCCCATTTTTCTTTTCGCTCCAATGTGCCTTTTGCACCCTCAAATATATCTTCAAATGATTCCGCAGATGCAAAATATAGTGTCTTTTTACCAATCATCGAAAGGAACTTGCTTAAATCCATGTAACGCCAAAGTTTAGATTCTGGCGAAACTTTTTCGTATTCTGGTTCCATCCAATGATAACGAACTACGGTTTCCGATAGCAAACCTGCGCACTCATCACAAAGGACAACAGGATTTCTTTCTGTGTCATATCCCAAATGCGCACACATACCATTTTGAAATTTTCTTCCACAATTAGTACAAGCATCGCTATGCTCGTTATAAAACACATCCAATTCTCGGGTGTGCCTATGTGTCATTTCCTGCATAACTTACCCCCACTCTCTCATGTTATATTTTTTTAAATTAATTAAGTGCTTTGCAAATAGTATTCATTCAATATATTTGCTAAGGCTTTTGGATTTTCTTCATTGACAACATGGCCTGTATTCTCAATAATTTTTAATTCTGCGTCTATAATGTTTTGTGACAAGAAATACGCTGATTTTATGTTTGCACTGTCTTTCTTCCCGCAAAGGATTAGAGTGGGGCACTTAATATTTTTCACCTTATTACTGAAATCTAAGTTTTTCATGGTGTCTCCTAAAGCAAATGTATTCTTTTTATCAAATGCCATAGTTTCAAAAATAGATTTTGGTAAAAATCTGAAAATTATATTTTGAAAACTAAATACTACTTTCGGGACTTTATATGGCGTTCCGATTAAAACTAATGTTTTCACTTTTTGCGGGAAATCCAAAGCAAAATTCAGAGCCAAAATACCACCTAATGAAAGGCCGCATAAATGAATTTGTCCGTCAAATTCGTTGCAATATTTTACAAATGAAGAATATAGATTTTCATA
>CABPCX010000214.1 GCA_902406135.1 uncultured Eubacteriales bacterium | reverse complement strand
AGCCCTGACAGAAACGACCCGATAGACGTACTTTCGAAGGTAGGGGGATATGACATAATAGGAATGACAGGTCTGTTTATAGGCGGGGCGGTGTATGGAATACCGGTAGTTATTGACGGTTTTATTTCCTCAATAGCGGCCCTTGCAGCCTGCAGGATAGAAAGCAGGGTAAAGAATTTTATTATACCGTCACATCTTTCCGATGAGCCGGCGGCGGCGTATATTTTAAATGAGCTGGGCTTAAAGCCTTTTATAACGAGCGGAATGTTTCTTGGAGAGGGAAGCGGTGCGGTATCTCTTATGCCTCTTTTGGATATGGCTCTTGACGTATATAGAGGGCTTAATACATTTGATAAATGGGAACATGAAGCCTATAAAGTTTTAAGGTGATTAAATGAAAATAATACTTATACGCCACGGAAAAACAGAAGGCAACATAAAGGGCAGATATATCGGAAAAACCGATGAACCCCTCTGTGAAGAGGGAATAAATGAAATCAGGGAAAATACTTATCCCAAGGCAGACTTTGTAATTTCAAGCCCCATGTTAAGGTGCAGGCAGACAGCAGAGATAATATACGGAAAAACAGATTACATAGAAAATGATTTAAGGGAATGTGACTTTGGAGAATTTGAAAATAAATGCTTTGAAGAACTTAAAGACAATCCTGACTATTTAAAATGGATGGAAAGCGGAGGCACTATTCCTTTTCCGGGCGGTGAAAGCAGAGAAGATTTTTCAAAAAGATGCTTAAAAGCATTTGAAAGGCTTATTTTTAAGTATTCTGACCTTAATACGATTGCATTTGTCGTTCACGGAGGAACTGTTATGGCTGCTGCCCAAAAGTATCTTGGCGGAGATTTTTACGATTATCAGTTGAAAAACGGTGAATATATGTTACTATCTTTATATGAATAGTAATAAGGGGATGATGAAAAGTGGAATTAGTAATAAGAAAAGCGGAAGCAGAAGACATCGATAGTGTAGAGAGCATATACAATAAGATTCTTGACAATGAGAAGGCTACAGGAAAAGTATATACTAACTGGCAGAAGGGCTTATATCCCACAAGAAACGATGCTGCTGCCGCCCTTGAGGCAGGAACTTTATACGTAGGAGAATTAGACGGAAAAGTAGCTGCCTGCGTAAACTTAAATCATATCCAGCCGCCTGAATATTCCAAAATAAACTGGTCTGTTGAGGCAGAAGGCAGAGAAGTTCTTGTTATACATACTTTATGTATTCCTCCTGAAAATGCAGGGAAAAACTTAGGAAAACAGTTTGTTACATTCGCGGAGAAACTGGCTAAGGAACTTAAATGCAAAACAATACGTCTTGACACATACGAAGGAAATATACCGGCTGCGTCTTTATATAGAAAACTTGGATACAAATATACGGGAAGTGCGGAATTTAATTTCCAGAATGTAATAATGGAGACGCTTATCTGTTTTGATAAAATCATAGACTGAGGAGGAAAAAATATGCCTAAGAAAGTTATACTTGACGTTGATACAGGCTCAGATGACGCCGTTGCCATTATGACAGCCCTTGGCTGTGATGAGCTTGAAGTTGTCGGAATCTGCTGTGTATGGGGAAATCTTGATGTTGAGGACACTACGGAAAATACTCTTCGTCTTGTTTCAGCCCTTGGAAAGGATACTCCCGTATATAAAGGAGCTCCCACAGCCATAGCAAAATATCTTGAAAGGGCTGTAAAAGAAGAATTAAAGCCCATAATTAAGAATGGCAAAGAAGTAAGGATACACTATAAAAGACTTGAAGGCCTTGAAGAAGAAACAGATAAAAAGGCAGAGAAAAAGGATGCTGTATCTTTCTACATAGACTGTCTTGGAAATACAGACGAAAAAATTACCGTTATAACTGTCGGACCTATGACAAATCTTGGACTTGCTCTTTCGGCAGTACCTTCCATAGCCCAGAATATTGAGGAACTTATAATAATGGGCGGTACAGACAGACTGGGAAATGTTTCGGAATGTGCCGAGGCCAATATATGGCATGACCCCGAGGCGGCACAGATAGCATTAAATGCCGGAGTGCCTACAACATTCATAAGCCTTGATGCAACCCATTCAGCATCCCTTACCCTTAAAGATGCGGAAAAACTCAGAAGTCTTGGAACTTTCGCAGGAAAGTTTACGGCAAGAATAATAGAGCAGAGAACGGAATTTGACAGCGCCCAGGCAGGAAGAGAACTTGACAGGACACCTGTACATGATTCCCTTGCGGTATGTGCGGCAATAGATAAATCCGTTATAACCGAATTTGAAAAATGCAATGTAAAGGTAGCGCTCAGCGGCGCCGCAGAAGGAAGAACAATAATAGACAGAAGAGAACCCTATGCTGCCCCTAACTGCGTATTTACACTTAAAGCATCCCACGATAAATATATGGAAATGCTCGAAAAATATCTTGGATAATTTATAATCTCAATATAAAAACAGCCACGAAGCTGGCAGACCAAAACTTCGGGGCTGTTTTATTTTTATTCTTCTTTTTTATCATTTGGAGATTGGCTCTTTTTAGATTTTGGCTCGGGTATGAATTTTCTTGCGAATGTGCCTTTGCCTTTTCTCTTAATATAGAAATATCCGATTATTGAAAATACTACCGCACCGATAAAGTTGACAAACAAATCCTTCATAGTATCTATAAGCCCTATGTCAAGATAGCCGTTTACAGGAAGTGCCTCACCGTTTACAACGGTAGATGTAATGTTTTTTATGTGGTAGGGTACATTTACTCTGTTAGGATTCAAGGCAACCGAATGTATTGCCGTAATAATGGTATCCTTCTGCATATCCGTATGCATATACTGATCCATAAAGAATTCAAAAAACTCCCAAAGTACACCGATTGTCATGGAAAAACAGAAGGCAACAACCGCTACAAAGAAAGGCGACAGGTTAAAAGACAGTCTGTCATCTTCATTCAACAAATTGACCATGGAAAATCCTACGGCCGCGGCCAGGAAGCCGTTCATTGTATGAAGCATAGTATCCCAGGAATGTATTTTTATATAAAATTCATTGACTTCTCCAAGTATTTCCGCCGCAAATATGAACATTAGTATTATTATTTCCAAGGTATCCGGAAGGTCAATTTTAAACTGTACCTGTATGAAACTTGGAATAATCAATAAAAGAAGTGTTAATGCACACATAAATACGTTTTCATAATTGCCCATAAACAGCTGTCTTATCATAACGGCAATAACAATTGCTCTTATGACAAGGTATACGATGAAAGTGCTTTTATGCTCACGGATCTCCATATCCATGGCTTTTTTTAAATCTTTTCTTCTCTGTTTTTTAGATGTCATTGGAATCTCCTTAATCTGCTTCTATTGAAAAAAACAGTTTTTTATGTTACTCTTTTATTTATTACGATAACATATTATAACGACATTGGCAAATAAAATAGACCGTTTCGTGAACGAAAAGAGGGATATTATGAAAACAGGACTTGTTCTTGAAGGAGGAGCCATGCGTGGATTATACACTGCCGGCGTCCTTGATATATTTAACGATAATAACATAAAGGTTGACGGAGTTATAGGTGTTTCAGCCGGAGTTATACATGGCATAAATTATGTTTCTGGACAGAGGGGAAGAAGCATAAGATATACTCTTAAATACAGAAAAGATAAGAGATATATGAGTTTCCGCTCTCTGTTAAAAACAGGA
>CABPCX010000213.1 GCA_902406135.1 uncultured Eubacteriales bacterium | reverse complement strand
CAGATAATATGATTAACAAAACGGTTACGGAAGATTTGATAATGACCAATCTGATGACCCGTACTAAAGTTAAGGCATATACCAACATACTGGACAAGCTTAAGGATGAAGCCATAAGCATAGGCGAAATAAAAGAAGAAAAAGACTTCGACAATATTTTTACTTCAATACTTCTTGGAGATACGGTTATTTTTGCGGACAATGACGATAAAGCTCTTGTTGCCTCAACAAAGGGCTGGCCTACAAGGGGCGTGCCTAAGGTAGAAAATGAAGTGGTTGTTCAAGGTCCAAAAGATGCTTTTGGCGAGGCCATAAATTTTAATATTGTATTGATGAGAAGAAGAATAAGAGATACAGGCCTTAAAGTAGTCAGATTAAGATGCGGAAGAAGAAGTAAAACCGATATAGCGCTGATGTATATCGAAAATATAGCAAGGAATGAGATAGTACAGAGTGTTAAGCAAAGCATAGAAAATATAGATGTAGATGCAATAATAGACGGCGGCTATATTGAACAGCTGACAGAGAAAAAATGGTGGTCACCGTTTCCACAGGTGCAGATGACCGAAAGGCCTGATAAAGCATCAGCCGCTCTTTTAGAAGGAAGAGTAGTGGTCGCGGTTGATAATTCTCCTATGGTCTTAATGCTGCCTTCAACATTAAATACTTTTTTCCAGGCGGCAGAGGATTACTATGACAGATGGGAAATAATGAGCTTTGTAAGATTGATAAGATATGCAGCAGCTTTTTTGGCACTTTCACTGCCCGGACTTTATATAGCCATAACCCTGTATAATCCTAATCTGCTTCCGGTGGAAGCGGTGCTTAAAATAGCAGGAACAAGGATAAATGTTCCCTTTTCGGCTGTAACGGAAGTATTCGGTATGGAAATTGCATTTGAGCTTTTGAGAGAAGCCGGAATAAGACTGCCGTCGTCCATAGGTTCAACACTGGGTATAGTAGGAGGAATTGTCATAGGGCAGGCGGCGGTAGAAGCAGGACTTGTGGGGCCCGTTGTCGTTATAATATCGGCAATAACCGGAATATGTACTTTCGTTATACCTAATCAGGCAATGGTAAACGGTATAAGACTATCCAAATATATTATCCTTATTTTATCAGCGCTTCTGGGGCTGTTTGGATTCTGGATAGGAATAATACTTGTCATAGCCCATCTATGTTCCCTTCAGAGCTTTGGAATACCTTATATGTATCCATACTGCTCCGCGTCTGAAAGAGGATGGGACGACCTAAAAGACAGCATAATCAGACTTCCTTTGTTTATGCTTAGAAAACGTCCGATTTTTGCTTCTCCAAAAAATAAGGTGAGGAGGGGAAAAAGATGATTTTTTCAAATCAAAATATTTCTGCCAGACAGATGCAGACAGCTATTCTGCTTATTATGTTTTCGTCATCTCTGATAGGCTTGCCTTCAACGGCAGTATATAACATATACAGCGTTATAATAGGAGCTTTGATAACTGTGGCGGAATGCCTGATAATATGTGCCGCTTCAAAGAGATTGTATTTTTCAAAGAGGATAAATGGGATAATAAAAACAGCGTCAGCCATAAGTCTGGTGGTTTATGCAGGAATAAATATAAAGCTTGTATGCTCAGCAACGGCAATGTATCTCCTGCCCAAAACACCTTTTTGGATAACGGCGGCAGTATTTGCTTTAGGAGCCCTTTATATGGCTGCACTTGGCATTCAGTCAGCGGGAAGAACAGGAGAGATAATATTTGTTATAGTGGCTGTAAACGCCGTTTTAGCAGCTTTTATATGCCTTTATGATACAAAGGGAGGCCTGCTTACAGCGGCATTTGAACAGGCCGGAGAAGACGTTATTTTAAATGGCCTTAAATGCTCGTTTATGTTTGGAGGAACACAGGCACTGTTTATTCTTCTGCCAAATACCGATGGAGAGGACAAAGAGAAAAAAGCTGTTTATGCTGTGATTGCCGCCCTTGCGGCAGTTGTTGTTTTCACTTATACCGCGGTTTCAAAATTTGGTCTGTATGATACTGCCGAAAGGGTTTTTCCTACACTTAATATAATGGATACAGTAAATCTGGAAGCCTTTTTTGGAGATAAGCAGGACGTGTTTATGCTGAGAATGTGGTTCTTTGCGGTTTTTGCGGCGACGGGATTTGAAATACTGATGCTTGGAAAGGCCGTAAAATCAAATCAGTTTTTTTATCCGAGAGTATTTGCGGGAGCCATAGCTGCCTTTGTAATATCATTTCTGTTCACCGATACAAATACGGCGGCAGCGGCTCTTTATGTAACAGGAGGCATATCTCTGGCCTTGTTTGGCATTCTGGCACCTGCTTTAAGTATATTCGTAAAGAAAGGGGAGGACAGAAGTGGTGAAAAAATTAAAAATACTGCTTGCTGAAACGGTCTTGATACTGCTTGCTGTCTGCGGCTGCTTTGACAATACGGAAACGGAAGACAGAAAATATGTGGTTCTTATGGGACTGGACGGCACGGAAAAGGCTGAAGGACTTTCTGATGATAAAATACTCATTGGGGAAGGCGGACAGTATATACTTTCTGCGGGGGAAGCAGAGCTTGAAAGCGATATAGAAAAAAGTACCGAAAAGCAGAAGACCATACTGGTACGGGGGAATACTATTCCTGAAATGAGAAGGACAGCCGATATGTATTCCAGTAAAAAGATGTATTTTGGGCAGCTTAAGGCGGTAGTGCTCGGAGAAGATATATATTCTCAGACGGAACGCCTTACAGATATCGTATATGCCATGGAGCGTATGGAAGATATAAATACTAAAATAGTTGTTTTTGCCTCAGACACTGCCCTTGAAAGTGTTGATACGGTAATGGCAAAGGGGGCTAAAGGCGGACTTTATTTGTGGGATTATTATAAAAATAACGGTGGAGAAACGGATTTGAATGAATATATGAACTTTGAATATCTCATAAAATCAATGAGACAGGACGAAACATTTATAATTCCCAAAATATCCGTTGACAATGAAGAAGTATTTCTTGACGGCGGAGTAGTTATAAGTGCTGACCAATTCAAGGGAGAGATAACATCAGAGGACATAAGAAGCGCAAAATGGCTGAAAGGTACAGCAGAGGGAGAACTTATAACAATCGGAAATATTTCCGCTAAGGTCAAAAGCCAAGAGGTAAATATATCTGAGGATAACGGTTCTTTAAAAATAGAAATAGAAGCCAGCATAGCCATTGAAAGCGGATATGATGTAAATAAAGACGAGGCGGAAAAAGAATTTGAGCTGAGTGTCCAAAACAGCCTTACAGATACAATAAATAAGTCTGTGGATTTGGATGCTGACTTTTTACAGCTGACTTCGGACGGCAAACTTGACGGATTAAATTTTGTCGTTGAAGCGGATATACAAATAATTTCCGCAGGTGTTATAAAATAATAAAAAATGGAAAACCTCTCTTATATAAATAAGGGAGGAATACATATGAAAATATATAAAATAGAAAAAATATTAAAAAGAGAATGGAAAACAGCAGTCATAGCAGTCACATTTGCTTTTATTGTATCGCTTGGAGCAGCAGCCTGCACCTATGCGGACAGAGTTAACGAAAATATAAGGGATTCTGTAGTAAGATTTCATGTTCTTGCCAACAGTGACAGAGAATACGACCAGGAGCTTAAACTTAAAGTCAGAGATGCGGTGCTTGAATATTTAAAACCGGGAATGGAAAAATGC
>CABPCX010000212.1 GCA_902406135.1 uncultured Eubacteriales bacterium | reverse complement strand
TACCATATACCATGCCGGAGACCTTAACTGGTGGCATTGGAATGAGGAAAGCGACGCATTCAACAATATGATAAAACAGCAGTATACTTCCGAGATAGACAAAATAAGGGGAGTAAATGTGGATATCGGTTTTGTTCCTGTGGATACAAGACTGGGAGACAAGTATATACTCGCCATTGATTATCTTATGAGAAGCGTGGATATAAAGCATATTTTCCCCATGCATTTCTGGCAGGACTACAGAATATTCGACCTTATGAAAGGCGATATAAGAACAAAGGAATACAGAGACAGAATAGTAAGAATAGACAGACCCGGACAGGTGTTTGAATTATGACAAAAACGGAAGTAAGGCAGATGCTTATGGCATCTGCCGAGGAAGATTATAAAGCATTCAATGAAAAACTTCAGACTTCAAAATCTCCCCAGATGGGAGTAAGACTTGGAGAAGTCAGAAAAATTGCCCGCGCTCTGGCAAAGGACGGATGGCAGGAATATGTTTTGGGATTGAATGACGGCTGTTTCCATGAGGAGAAACTTATAGCCGGTATGAGCATATTTTATTCCAAGGCGGATATTGAGGAAAAACTTCGTTATACCGAAAAATTTATTCCTTATATAGACGGCTGGGGAATATGCGACAGCGTATGCAGTACCATAAAGCTTAAAAAAGATGAGATAGATATTTTCTGGGACTATGCCATCAAAAAGGCTGTTTCGGGAAAGGAATTTGAAGCAAGATTCGGCCTTGTGTCAATGCTTCAGTGCTTTGTGAATGAAAAATATATCGACAGAGTGATAGACATTGTCGACACTCTGGAATATGCAGGGTATTATGACTCCATGGCGGCTGCCTGGCTTCTGGCTGAATGTATGATAAAGTTCCCTGATAAAACCTTTGAATATATGAAAACAAGCAGTCTTGATGCGGCGGTATATAATAAGGCAATATCAAAAATGAGGGAATCATACAGAGTAAGCAGTGAAATGAAGGACGAGCTCAAAAAGATGAAAAAAGCCGTAAAATAGAGTGCCCTTGCGGGGAGGTGCTTTTATGCTGGATTACGAACTTAAAAGAATGGTCAATAATGACATAGAGTACTGCAAGAAGGAATGGGAAAACTATTCCTTTGACTGGGAAAGAATGGGCCAGCTGTTTGGAAAGATGATGCATAAGTACATAAATGTCATTGACGGGTTTGATAAGGACATGAAGGTCATCTCTGCCTATGAAAAGAAAAATAACAGCGGTGATACATACCGCGATAATCTTAAGCTTATAATAAGCCGTCTTGAAGCCTTCAGGGACAACGGATATAAAAATGAAGGACTGCTTAAGGAAAACAACAGCGAATTTAATATCAGACCCTACTGCAGGGAAGATTTTGATATGGTAAGGCTCATAATAGACAGAAGCGAAAAGATAAATAAAAAGGAAAAGGAAGAAATATCTTCCAAACTGGACGAGATAGAAACCGTGTGCACCTCGGAAATGGAGCCCACGGAAAAATGGAATAAGCTGCGGCCCTATGTTATGTGGCTGAGCGGAAAAAGCCTGGCGGTGGCGTCACGCATACTTCCTCTGCTGAATATGATAGGCTGAATTGGGTGTATCCTTTATGGGATACACCTTTTTAACGGGAGAAAATTATGATTGAAAGATTTATAAATGATGAAGAAATATATATAAAGGATATTACTTTTGAATATGAATCCGCGGAAAACATAAGCTTTATTGAGGCGGAATTCGGAAACGTAAATTTTGTAAACTGTAAATTTAACAGATGCGATTTTACAAAAGCTTCTTTTGTGGAGTGCACATTTGAAAACTGCTCTCTGGGAGATTCGGTATTTGAGGAAAGCTATTTTAGAAAGTCACATCTTTCCGACTGCAAGGCGGACAGGTGTATTTTCAGCTCATCAAGATTCAGGGAATGTAAATTTGAAGAGGTATCCCTCTGCTATGCCAATTTTTCAAAGGCTGTTATGGAGGATTCGGCCTTTACGGACTGTGTTATGAAGGAAAGCTTTATAACGGAAGCAGCCATAAAAAGAACCGGCTTCAAAAATACGGATTTGAGAAACACCGATTTTTTCAAAACACCCCTCAAAGGCGTAGACCTGTCCAAATGCGATATAGAAGGAATGAGCGTATCGGACAGCCTGAAAGAGCTTAAAGGCCTTAAAATATCCCCTTTACAGTCGGTGGAAATAGCGAAAATGACAGGCGTGGAATTTGTTTGATAACAGAGAGTGAAGTGTTTTTTAAAATAGATTTTATATTCCGGCGGTTTCTGATTTAACAGATGCTTTTTATAATGATTGTTGTAATGCAGACAGCAAATTACAAGCACAACAATTTTAAATTAATGGAGGCATTGAAAATGAATTTCAGAAAAAGCATAGCGTTGATGTGCGCGGCAGCAATTGGGGTAACTGCTGCTGTTGCAGGATATGGCGTGAATGAGGCAGAGGCTGCCGTAGTAACAGAGAAGAGCGCAGCTTCAACAGTTGCAAGCGGAAAAACACCTAAATATGTATTCTTATTTATCGGTGACGGAATGAGCTATCCTCAGATACAGCTTACAAACTACTATTTAAGCTCACTTAAGGATACAAACAACAACGACATCGTTGAGTCTCAGAAGAACCTTGGATTTTTAAATTTCCCTGTTGCAGGTTCAGCACAGACTTATGACAGCTCATCATTCTGTCCTGACTCAGCATCAACAGCAACAAGTATTTCAACAGGCCACAAGACATACAGCGGAACAATCAACATGAACGAGGCAAAGACTGTTGAATACGAAACAATCGCCGAGAAACTTAAAGACCAGCTTGGATACAAAATCGGTGTTGTTACATCAGTAAACCTTAACCATGCTACACCTGCCGCATTCTATGCTCACCAGGCATCAAGAAACGACTACTATGAAATCGGTGAAGAAATGGTAGAGAGCGGATTTGACTACTTTGCAGGCGGCGGACTTCTTAAGCCCGACGGAGACGGAACACAGAAGAACCTCTACACATTAGCTGAAGAAAACGGATATACAGTAGCAGACACAAAGGCTGAGGCTGAAAGCGTAAAAGCTGCAACAGGAAAGACTATCATCATTGACGAGACCCTTGCTGATTCAGACGCTATGAGCTACGATATGGACCTTGAAGAAGGCGAATGGGCACTTAAGGATTACGTTAAAAAAGGTATCGAAGTTCTTGATAACGAAAACGGATTCTTCATGATGGTTGAAGGCGGAAAAATCGACTGGGCTTGCCACGCTAACGATGCGGGAGCAACAATCAGCGACACAATCGCCCTTGATGAAGCAGTACAGGAAGCTGTAAACTTCTACAACGAGCATCCCGATGAAACACTTATCATTGTAACAGGCGACCACGAGACAGGCGGACTTACAATCGGTTTTGCGGGAACAGACTATGACACATTCCTTACAAACCTTGAAAACCAGAAAATTTCATATGCAAAATTTGACTCAGATTATGTAGCAAAATACAAAGAAAACAAGACAAGCTTTGAAGAAGTGCTTAAAGACGTACAGAACCTTTTCGGACTTGTAACAAGCGAGAATGCAGCACAGGCAAAGGACGAGACACTTGTTCTTACTGACTATGAATACAACAAGTTAAAAGCAGCTTATGACAAGACTATGGCTGGCGAAAGCGAAGAGCTTTCACAGGAAGAATAAGTTCTTTA
>CABPCX010000211.1 GCA_902406135.1 uncultured Eubacteriales bacterium | reverse complement strand
ATATAACTGACTACAGCTTTTGCACTGAATATATAAAAGATGCGGTAATAATATGCTGTGACGGCGGTATGAGACACGCTATGAAACTGGGAATTACTCCGGATTACATAGTAGGGGATTTTGACAGCGTAAGCAGTGATGTCCTTGAATACTACCGCAGTCAAAACATTGAATTAAAACAGGTTCCCTGCAGAAAAGATGAAACTGATATGGAACTTGGAATAAATCACGCCATTGAAATAGGTGCCGATGATATTACACTTATCGGCGGTATCGGAAGCAGAATGGACCATACGCTTGCAAATGTATTTTTGCTTATAAGAATAAATAAAAAAGGAATAAAGGGCAGACTTGTCAATGAAAATAATGTTATCACATTATCGGACGGCAAGTGTGAAATTTACGGAAAAAAAGGCGACTTAGTTTCTTTTGTACCAATAACTCCCGAAGTAAAGGGCGTAAGTACGACAGGACTAGAGTATCCTCTTAATAAAGCTACACTTTATATGGATTCTCCGCTCGGCGTCAGTAATGTGATGGAGGGCGAGTATGCCGCGTATAGTTTTGATGAAGGTATGGCTCTTATAATTAAGGCTAAAGACTAATTTTAATAATTATGTGGAAAAATTTCATAAAATGTGGTAACTTATATATGAGTTAAAATTAAGGGGATGTGCTTAAATTGTACAAAAGAATTATACTTAAACTCAGCGGTGAGGCACTTGCCGGTGATAAAGACGGAGTAATGTATGATGATGAAACAATCTTCTCCGTTGTAGACCAGATAAAAAATATATTAGATATGGGAACTCAGATAGCGCTCGTTATCGGAGGCGGCAATATTTGGAGGGGCAGAAGTTCAAACGAAGCCATGGACAGAACAAAAGCTGACCAGATAGGTATGCTTGCCACAGTAATGAATGCAGTATATGTTGCCGACGCATTCAGACAGAGAGGCGTTAAGGCTACTGTACAGACTCCCATTATCGTTGGAACCGTAACAGAGCAGTTTTCAAAGGAAAAGGCTGTTGAACATCTTGAAAAGGGAGAAATCGTTATATTTGCTGCAGGAATAGGACATCCATATTTCTCAACAGATACGGTAACAGCTTTAAGAGGAGCAGAGCTTGATGCTGATATTCTTCTTTTTGCCAAGAATGTAGACGGTGTTTATGACAGTGACCCTAAGACAAATCCTAATGCAAAGAAAATCGACGAGATAAAATGCCAGGATATAATAAGACAGGGACTCAGAGTTGTAGATACAACAGCCGCAAGTCTTTGCTATGAACAGAAAATACCGGTGCTTATATTTGGACTCAATGAAGAGAACAGTCTTATGAGAGCTGTCAAAGGAGAAAAAATAGGTACGGTTGTAACAGTAGGATAAATTTGATTTATAAAAAATAAGGAGGCCAGAATATGTCCACTCAAACAGCAGTTTATGAAGAAAAAATGAAAAAAACTTTAACAGCCCTTGAAAATGAATTTGCTACTATAAGAGTAGGAAGAGCAAATCCAAAGGTTCTTGACAAAATTACTGTAGATTACTATGGAACACCTACCCCCATAAATCAGGTTGGAAACATAACTGTACCTGAGGCCAGACTTATTGAGATAAAACCCTGGGAATCATCTCTTCTTAAGGCCATTGAAAAAGCAATTAACACTTCAGACCTTGGAATTAACCCTTCAAACGACGGTAAAGTTATCAGACTTGTATTCCCTGAACTTACAGAGGAAAGAAGAAAGGAACTTACAAAAGACGTTAAGAAAAAAGGCGAAGATTCTAAGGTTGCCATAAGAAATATAAGAAGAGACGCAGTAGATGTATTCAAAAAGCAGGAGAAGAAAGGCGATTTTTCCGAGGACGTACTTAATGACCTTCTTGATGAGATACAGAAACTTACAGATAAATATATCGTTGAAATCGACAAGAAAATCGAAAGCAAGAGCAAGGATATTCTTTCGGTATAAAATTTTATGCCCCTCTTATGGGGCTTTTTAAATAACGGAGGATAATATGAAGACACTTAGAGATGAAATTGATATGGAGAAGCTACCGGTCCATATAGCTATAATTATGGATGGAAACGGAAGATGGGCAAAGAAAAGATTTCTTCCGAGAAAATTTGGCCATAAAGCGGGAGCTGACACATTAGAGAATATAACAAAGGCTGCTGATAAACTTGGAGTTAAGCACCTTACGGTTTATGCTTTTTCCACTGAAAACTGGAAGAGAACAGAGGAAGAAGTAAAGGGCATAATGGACCTTTTAAGAAGCTACCTTGACAGATATATTGCGAAGGCAGATAAAGAAAACATCAAGATAGACATAATAGGAGAAAAAAGCAGACTTGACGCTGACATACAGGAAAAAATTAAAAAAATTGAGAGCCTTTCAGCAGACAAGCCCGGTCTTAATCTCCACATAGCCCTTAACTACGGCGGAAGAGACGATATATTAAGGGGCGTCCAGAAAATAGCGAAAAAAGTTGAAGCCGGAGAACTTAAGGCTGATGATATAACAGAAGAAATGATATCGGAAAGTCTTGATACCGGATTTTATCCAGACCCTGAACTTGTTATCAGGACCAGCGGTGAGGAAAGAATAAGCAACTTCCTTCTTTGGCAGATAGCTTATTCCGAATTTGTATTTAATAAAAAGCTGTGGCCTGACTATACTGAAGAAGATTTATACGAGGATATCTGCTATTATCAGAATAGGGACAGACGTTTTGGCGGCAGATAAATACGGGAGTTGTGTTTATGAAAACAAGAATTATATCAGCGCTTGTAGCGCTTCCGCTGCTTTTAATATTTGTTATTTTAGGCGGACTTCCATTAAAAATAGCGATAACGGTTGTAGCATTGATAGGGCTTTATGAATTTTATAAGGCCTTTTCCGGATTTATAAAACCTGTGCATTTTATTGGCTTTGGAGCGGGTGTAATTTATATGGCATTCGTTGAAATGATAATAAAAAGCTCTGCACTGTTTTATATTTTCATTACACTGCTTATGCTTATCATACTGGTATATGTAGTACTGACCCATGAAAGCGGCAATACTATGGATGGAATAGTTACGTTTTTTGGATTTTTCTATGTATGCTTTTTGATTTCACACGTATATTTAACAAGAGAATATACCCATGGAAAACTGCTTGTATGGCTCATATTCCTGAGCGCATTCGGATGCGACGTGGGAGCTTACTTTACGGGAATGGTTTTTGGAAAACATAAACTCATACCACAGCTTTCACCAAAGAAAACAGTAGAAGGTGCCATCGGCGGAGTAGTTGTGGCAGTCAGCATCTGTGTTGTATACGGAGTATTCCTTGAATCAAGAAACGGCTTAGCCGGTGTTGATACTGTGCTTTTATGTTTTATTACAGGATTCCTTGGTTCAATTTTTTCACAAATCGGAGACTTGGCAGCTTCTGCAATGAAAAGATATGTGGGAATAAAAGACTTCGGAAAGATAATGCCAGGCCACGGCGGTGTACTGGATAGGTTTGACAGCGTGCTCTTTGCTGCACCCGTAGTATACTATTCAATGTTTTATCTTATAACAGTTATGTAAGAGAGGGAGAACAATGGCAAAAAATATATCAATTCTTGGTTCAACGGGTTCTATCGGTACTCAGACCCTCGATGTTGTAAGAGAGATAGGCGGTATAAATGTTAAAGCGATTACTGCAAATAATAACATTGAACTGCTTGAAAA
>CABPCX010000210.1 GCA_902406135.1 uncultured Eubacteriales bacterium | reverse complement strand
AGAAATCGGAGGAATGTAAGATGAAAGACTATAGAATAAAAAGCGTTAAAGCAAGACAGGTTTTTGACTCAAGAGCAAACCCCACTGTAGAAGTTGATATAACTCTTGAATGTGGAGCCTTTGGCAGGGGTATAGTTCCCTCAGGAGCTTCCACAGGCCAGTTTGAAGCTCTGGAGCTCAGAGACGGTGACCCCAATAATCTTGGAGGAAAAAGCGTAAGAAAAGCAATAGATAACATAAACAATATCATCGCTCCAAAACTCATTGGTCTTGACGCCACTGACCAGGTATATATTGACAAAATGATGATAGAGCTTGACGGAACAGCAAACAAAAGCAGGCTTGGTGCAAATGCCATCTTAGGCTGTTCCATGGCAGCTGCATATGCTGCGGCAGACGCAAAGGGAGAACCCCTTTTCAGATACCTTGGAGGATCAAATGCAAAAACCGTTCCCGTTCCGATGATACAGATAATCGGAGGCGGAGCCCATGCGGCAAATGCCATTGATATTCAGGACTTTCTTGTAATACCCATGAGTGCCGCAAGCTTTGAAGAAGGATTTGCCATGGTAGTAAACGTATATAACGCTACAAAAAAGGTTTTCACAGAAAAAGGCAAACCTCTCTCAATAGCTGATGAAGGAGGTTTCTGGCCCACGGATTTCAAATCCAACGAAGAGGGTCTCATGCTCCTTACGGAAGGAATAAAAAGAGCAGGATATAAGCCCATGGAAGATGTGGCTATCGCCCTTGATATAGCTTCCAGCGAGTTTTATAATGAAGAGGACGGCACCTATGTTTTCAAACTCGAAAACAAGGTTATGACAAGAAACGAATTTGTTGACCTTTTATGCGAATGGGTAGACAAGTACCCTATCATATCCATTGAAGACGGCTGCTCAGAGCTCGACTGGGAAGGCTCGGTAATGCTCACCGAAAAGCTTGGAAAGAAAATACAGCTTATCGGTGACGACCTTTTTACAACTAATACAGAGAGAATCAAAAAAGGTGTCGAAGCAGGTGCCTGCAATGCCGTGCTTATAAAACTCAACCAGATAGGTACTATAACGGAAACTATGGATGCCATAGAACTTACCAAAAACAGCGGTTATCTCCCTGTAATATCCGCAAGGTCAGGAGAAACAGAAGATGCCATAATCGTGCATCTTTCAATGGCGACCAATGCAGGCCAGCTCAAGGTAGGTTCCGTTGCCAGGTCCGAAAGAGCGGCTAAATGGAATGAAGCCATAAGAATGGAAGAATATCTTGGAAAGAGTGCGTACTACCCTTCAAAAGATATTTTCAAACGTGTAATTAAGTGAGAAAAGAGGTATGGAAATGACAAACAGCAGGCATATGCATATGACATCTAAAGAACGTGTTTTTGCGGCTATAAACGGTTTGGATTTTGATGTATATCCTGCTGTTAACCCTACCTCGGTGGCAACTATCGACGCAATGAAAATATCAGGCGCATATTTCCCGGCCGCTCACACCGACCCCATAAAAATGGCGTCTTTAGCCTGTGTCGGCAGAGATATATTTGGTTTTGATTCCGTTGCTCCCTACTTTTCAATACTTTTGGAAGCATCAGCCCTGGGAGCAGAAGTTGACTGGGGAAACATATATGAAATGCCATCGGTAGTAAAGAAACCCATCAAAAAAATGGAAGATTATGAAGTGCCCAAAAATTTTTTAAATAAAAGAGAATTTTCGGGTTTGATAAAGGTATGCTCTTATTTAAAGAAAAAGTATAAAGATGAAGTACCTGTTATCGGAAAAGTTATAGGACCTTGGTCACTGGCGTACCATCTTTACGGTGTAGAAAACCTTGTGCTGGATACGATACTTGAGCCGGAAAAAACAGCTGACTTTATAAATATTCTGTCAGAAATACCTATGGAATTTGCCAAAGCTCAGTTTGAGGCGGGCGCTGATATGATACTTTGGGCTGACCATGTTACATCGGACCTTGTAAGCGCCGAGATATACAGAAAGTTTATTATGCCCATACATAAAAAAGCGGCATCGGAATTACAAACGTACGGACCTGTTATTCTGCATACCTGCGGTAATGTTTCGGACAGGCTTATGTATATTGCCGATACCGGGTTTAAAATTTTTCATATGGATTCAAAAAACGATATAGATAAATCCGTAAAAGCAGCCAGCAGCAATATGCTCATAACAGGATGTATAAACAATCCTGTTCTTTTGGCCCAGGGAAATCCGGCAGATGTAAAAAGAGCCGTTGAGGAAAACATCAAACAAGGAATAAAACTGATTTCACCTGAATGTGCCCTTCCCTTTTCCGTACCCTCGGATAATCTTATAGCCCTGACCCAGACTGCCCACAGCATACAGCCACAATAAAAGATGACCCCACAGGCTAAGCCTGCGGGGTCTTTTTAAAGAAAAATGGGAATTGAAGTTCATATCAAGGGATATGATGGCTTTTAAATCTGAGCTAATGCCTGTTCAACGTCTGCAAGAATGTCTTCTTTATTTTCAAGACCAGCTGAAACTCTTACAAGACCTTCAGGTATTCCTGCTTCTTTAAGTTCTTCAGGAGTATAAGGAGAATGTGTCATACTTGCGGGATGCTCAACAAGTGTCTCAGCATCTCCAAGGCTTACTGCTATTGTGCACATCTTAAGAGCGTTAACGAATTTCATTCCGGCAGCTTTTCCGCCCTTAACTTCGAATGAAACCATACCGCCAAAGTCTTTCATCTGTCTAGCAGCAACGTCATGGTTGGGGAATGATGCAAGTCCGGGATAATATACCTTCTCAACTTTATCACTCTTTTCAAGCATTTCTGCAAGAGCTCTTGCGTTTTCGCAGTGGCGCATCATTCTGAGTTCGAAAGTCTTAAGACCTCTTAAAATAAGGAAAGCTGCGAACGGATCTATAACAGCACCTGTCATATCTTTAACTCCGAACATTCTTACTTCACTTATGAAATCAGCTTTACCAACAACGAATCCCGCGATTACATCGCCATGACCATTGAGATATTTTGTGGCTGAGTGAACAACAACATCTGCACCAAGTTCGAGGGGTCTCTGGAGGAAGGGTGTTGCAAATGTGTTGTCACACACAACCTTAATGTCCTTATTGTATCCATGAGCTATTTCAGCAATAGCTGCGATATCAGCAACCTTAAGGTTAGGGTTAGCAGGTGTTTCAAGGTAAACAGCTACTGTGTTTTCTTTAAGATGTGATTTAACTTCTTCAAGGTTTGATGTATCAATAAATGAAACTTCTACTCCGTAACGTGTTAATCCGTGGTTTAAAAGAGCGAATGTACATCCATAGAGTGTACCGTCAGCAATGATATGTGATCCTGCTTTAGCAATTGTCCAAAGTGCTGATGAGATAGCTCCCATACCTGATGCTGTAGCGATAGCTGCTTCTGCGTTCTCAAGAGCTGCTACTTTCTGTTCAAGTACAGTTGATGTGGGATTTCCAAGACGTGTATATATAAATCCACTTTCTTCTCCTGCAAATCTCTTTCCGCCCTGTTCGCAGGAATCGAAGTAATATGTTGAGCTCTGGTAAATAGGTGTTGATAAAGCACCGTATGTCTCGTGCTCAATGTTTCCTGCATGAATTGCTTTTGTACCAAAACCTTTAAAATTACCTGTCATATAAAACACTCCTTTTTATTATCTAACCTTTTTTATTTTCTTTTGACCTTTTTATTTCTTTTGCTAGACATTTTATTGTCAGACATTATAGTTAATATTTGCGTT
>CABPCX010000209.1 GCA_902406135.1 uncultured Eubacteriales bacterium | reverse complement strand
TTTTATTTTATTATATTTTATTAATTTATTTATGTTTATACTATTATCAGGTGATGAATATGAATCTTGAGGCAAAACTTGCTAAAGCAACCAGGAATAAAAAAGAAGAATCCGCATACAAAACCATTTATCTGAAAAAATCCATGATAGAAAAGGTAGAAAAACTTGCCGATGAGTACGGTTTGAGTTTCAGTAATATAATAGCCAGTATGGTAGAATCCTCCCTGGAGGAGCTGGAAAACAGCAGAAACAGCGATGAAGAAAACAAGGAAGAATAATGGCTCTATTAATCACTGCCGCAAAGGATACAGGCCACGCAGCTGAAACTTTCAGAAGATAAAAACAGAGATTGAATATTTTCAATCTCTGTTTTTTATATTTACATTATATTTTTAAATTACTTAAAGCTCAAAATATCCTTTACAAGGCTGTCCACATTTTCTTCCTTTGTGGCCCAGCTTGTGCATATTCTTACAACGGAGCTCTTTTCGTCATATCTTTCCTGATAGGAGAAAACATATTTTTTGGAAAGTTCCTCTAAAACATCGTCGGGAAGGATTACAAACTGCTGGTTTGTGGGGCTTTCCGCAAACATCTTAAAGCCTGCCTCTTTGAGGGCGTCTCTTATTTTGAATGCCAGTCTGTCCGCATTTTTTGCCAGCTCAAAATAAAGTCCGTCTCTGAGAAGTTCGCCAAACTGCACTCCTAAAAGCCAGCCCTTGGCAAGCATTCCGCCTCTCTGTTTGATTATATATCTGAAATCTTCCTTAAGGGCGTCATTGAGTATTACGACAGCCTCGCCGAACATGGCTCCGCCCTTTGTTCCTCCGATATAGAATACATCACAGTTATTGGCAAGGGTCTTTATGTCTATGTCGTTTTCGGGGCTTGAGAGTGCATATCCAAGTCTTGCTCCGTCTACAAAAAGATACATTCCGCATTCTCTGCATACGGCATAAATATCTTCCAGCTCTTTTTTATTGTAGATTGTTCCTATTTCCGTAGAGTCGGATATATATACAAGTTTAGGCTGTGCTATATGTTCATGGGAGCCGTCTGCCCAGTGTTTTTTATGTAATTCCCTTATATCCTCTGCCTTTACCTTGCCGTCGGGAGAAGGTATGGCATATACCTTGTGGCCTGTGGCTTCAATGGCACCTGTCTCATGGACGTTAATATGTCCGGTATCGGCACATACGGCGCACTGATGGGGTCTTAAGGCCGCTGTTATAACCGTAAGGTTTGTCTGAGTACCTCCCACAAGGAAATGTACGTCCGCATCGTCCCTTCCTATAAGTTTCTTTATTATTTCAGCCGCATCAAGGCATACTTCGTCCTCGCCGTAGCCGCAGTACTGGTCTTCCTTAATGGCTGTCATTTTTTCAAGAATTCTGTCATGGCAAATTTCGCTGTAATCGTTGTTAAATCTAATCATTTTAATACCTCCGTAAAATACATAATGAGAGTATACCACAAGGGGTTGTCTTTTGTATACCTTGGATATAATTTAATTGCTTTTCCCGTAAAAATATAATAAAATTTATTTATAAAATGAAAAAAATTTATGGATAAGCAAGGGAGGACTGCAAATGTATCTGATAACCAACGGAAAAGTAATAACCAGGGACAGCGCAAATCCTTATTATGAGGACGGCGGCGTCGTTGTTGAAGGAAATAAGATAGTTGAAGTGGGCGACGACCTCACACTCAAGCTCAAATATCCCAGTGCCGAAATAATAGATGCCGAAGGCAATCTTATAATGCCGGCCTTTATCAATACCCATACCCATATATACAGCGCCCTTGCCAGAGGTCTTTCCATAAACGGCTATGCGCCCAGAAACTTCTATGAGGTGCTGGACGGAATGTGGTGGAACATTGACCGAAAACTGAATTTGGAAGGAACAAGGGCATCGGCCTATGCCACATATATCGAATGTATCAAAAACGGTGTAACAACCATATTTGACCATCATGCCAGCTATGGCTATATACCGGGCTCCCTTTTTGAGATAGCCGACGTGGCAAAGGAAATGGGTATCAGAAGCTGCCTCTGCTACGAGGTAAGCGACCGTGACGGAGATGTCAAATGCCGTCAGGCCATAAAGGAAAACTATGATTTCATAAAGCACTGCAAAGAAAATCCCGACCCCATGTTAAAGGCAATGTTTGGTCTTCATGCGCTCTTTACCCTTTCGGATGACACCCTTGAAAAATGCGTAGAAGCCAATAACGGTATGACAGGCTTCCATATTCATGTATCGGAAGGAATAAACGACGTGCAGGACACTTGGGAAAAATACAAGAAACGTCCCGTTGAGAGACTTAGGGATATGAACATACTGGGACCCAAGACAATTCTTGGACACTGTATACATGTAAACGACCACGAAATGAACATAATCAAAGAGACTGATACCATGGTTGTAAACAATCCCGAATCCAATATGGGCAATGCTGTAGGATGCTCACCGGTAATAAATCTTTATAACAGGGGAATACTCATAGGCCTTGGCACAGACGCCTATACCCATGATATGACAGAGAGCCTTAAGGCTGCCCTTGCAATACAGAGACACAATACAAAGATGCCTTCCGTGGGCTGGGCAGAGGCAACGGGAATGCTCTTTAAGAACAACCCCAAGATGTGCGAGAGATATTTTGACGAGCCCCTTGGAGTGCTTAAGGCAGGAGCCGCCGCAGACATAATCGTTATGGATTATAAACCCTATACACCACTGTCCGATGAAAACATCGACGGCCACATAATGTTTGGAATGAACGGACGCCAGTGTCTTACTACGGTTGCAAACGGAAAGGTGCTTATGCTTAACCGTCAGCTGGTAGACATAGACGAAGAAAAGATAAACGCTGATATTATGGAGACAGCTAAAAAACTCTGGAAAAATATTAACGGCTGAGGAGATGACGACCCATGAGCGAAAGAATGACACCCTTAAGCTTTGAAAAGCTTATTAAATGCGCCGTGAAGGAATATACGGCTTCAAAGAGTATGTTCGGCGTTCACAGGCCATATATGAAAAAGGACGGCCGCACCCTTTCATTATTCGGAGAAAAACTTGAAACACCCTTTGGCCCTGCGGCGGGTCCCAACACCCAGATGGCCCAGAATATAATTGCGGCATATTTTGCGGGAAGCAGATTTTTCGAGCTTAAGACCGTACAGATAATGGACGGCGAGGAGCTGGCAGCCTGCATAGCAAGACCCTGCATACTGGCAAAGGACGAAGGTTATAACTGCGAATGGTCAACGGAGCTTACGGTACCCCAGGCAGCCGACGAATATATAAAGGCATGGCTTGCCCTGAAAGTGTGGTCAAAGGTATACTCCCTGGGAGACGAAAACGGCTTTATGTTCAATATGAGCGTAGGCTATGACCTGGCGGGCATACAGAGCGAAAAAATAGACAAATTCATAGAATCCATGAAGGATGCATCAATTCTTCCCTGCTGGGAGGAATATAAGGCTGTACTGGCTGAATATTTCCCCTGGGAAAAGGATTATATCGCCTCCATATCACCTAAAATATGCTCAGGCGTGACCCTTTCAACCCTTCATGGCTGTCCTCCCCAGGAGATAGAGAGAATAGCTTCATATCTTATAACAGAAAAGCATCTTAATACATTTGTTAAGTGCAATCCCACCATACTTGGCTACGAATACGCCAGAAAAACACTGGACGATATGGGATATGACTATATAGCCTTTGACGACCATCATTTCAGGGAAGACCTG
>CABPCX010000208.1 GCA_902406135.1 uncultured Eubacteriales bacterium | reverse complement strand
GAAGCATTTACTAAAATGCTGAATCTGCAGCTGGTGCTGTTTATGATACTGATAGTTGGTATTGTCTGCAGCCGATTGAAGATAATATCAAAGGAAGGGCAGGGGAGCCTATCTAATCTGCTCATAAATATAGTTCTTCCCTGTAACATAATTGCCTCTTTCTCATCTCATATTGAGAGCGGAGATATGGCTAAAAACCTTATACTTGCTTTGGTACTGTCAGCTGTTATACAGGCTCTGGCGGTATTATTCGGAGGAAAACTGTTCAGCAGATTTCCTAAAAATGAAAAGGATGTAATGCACTACGGTCTTATATGTTCAAACTCCAGCTTTATAGGAATGCCTGTAGCCGACAACATATACGGAAGCCTTGGAGTAGTGTATGTATCAATGTTTCAGCTGCCCATAAGGATAACCATGTGGACATCGGGTCTGGCTTTGTTTACTGATGTTGACAGAAAGTCAGCCATAAAGACCATACTTTTACACCCTTGTATAGTATCAATGGCCATCGGAATCATTATAATGGTGTTTTCTCCGCCTATACCGACATTTGTTACATCTACTATAGATTATTTAAGTAAATGTACAATACCATTATCAATGATAATAATCGGATGCATACTTTCTGAATGTACCATAAAGGAAATATTTGATAAGAGCGCGCTTTATTTTTCTCTTATAAGGCTTGTTATATTTCCGCTTGTGGTATTTGCCATACTTAAACTTATCCATATAGATGATGTACTTCTTGGTGTATCCGTAATAATGTCAGGTATGCCCGCAGGAAGCACTACAGCTATACTGGCTGATAAGTATGACGGTGACGGACACTATGCATCAAAGGTTGTATTTGTATCAACTCTGCTTTCAATGATAACTATTCCGCTGTTATGTTCAATTATTTAAGCGGATTTCGGAAGGAAGGATTTATATGTCAAAAAAAGGCTTATGGTCAATACCTGTTATTGCCGCAGTTATTGTCATTATGCTTTTTATATATTCTCAAAATAAACCTGATGTTACAGAAGGCACAAAATCTGTAGGAGTAACCGTAATAGATGATGAAGGCGGAGAAACCCAGTATTTTATAGGAACTGACGCCCAGTACTTGAAAGAAGTTATGGACGAGCTCTCTGAAAAAGATTTTACATACAGCGGAGAAGAAACGGAATACGGATATTATGTTGATACCGTAAACGGCTTACTGGGGATTTTATGTTAATGGAGAATACTGTATGTACGGTATTGACAGCCAGCCGGTAAACGATGAGGATATGTTTGAGATAGTTTATGAGGAAATGGAATGACGGCTAAAAGAATGACAGCCCTGACTATTGCTCAGATAGGCATAATGAGCGCTACGTTAAGTGCAGGCAAGACAGCACTTGCGTTTATGCCGAATATTGAGATAGTTTCGCTGCTTATAATACTTTATTCAATATATTTTGGTAAAAAAGTAATATTGGCTGTTTATATTTTTATTGCTGTTGAATGTATGATATGGGGCATAAATGTATGGACTTTAATGTACATATATATTTGGCCTGCCCTGTCATTGATTTCCGTTATATTCAGGAAAAAAGACAGCGTAATATTCTGGGCTGTATTTTCTGCGGCCTTTGGACTTATGTTTGGCGCTTTAGGCTCGCTTGTATATATATTTATGGGAGGTTTTAAGACTGCTTTTGCCTGGTGGATATCGGGCATACCCATGGATATAATACACTGCATAGGAAACTTTGTAATAATGCTTGTATTATATAAGCCTCTGCGCAAGGTACTTGATGCGGTAAACGGTTTTACAGACAGGATTTGATATTTAAAATTTCAGAAACGATAAAGGACGTACCTTTTTAAGGGTACGTCCTTTTTTATCTTTGTATCAAATTATTTTAATATGATTTCCTGTCCTACAGTTAACATATTAGGATTTTTGATAGTATCTTTATTAAGTTCATAGATGCTTGTCCAGAGTTTTCCGTCGCCTAACTGAGCTTTAGCGATTTTCCAGAGTGAGTCGCCTTCTGCAACTATATATGATAAAGATGTTGAAGGAACTTCTGTTTCGGGAGCGGGTTCAGCGGGTGTCTCAGCAGGAGTTTCAGGTGTTGTTTCAGCGGGTGTTTCAGGCTCTTTAACGGGAGCTTCACCAACTATTTCGATACGTCCCTGAGGCTTAGCATACTGTTCGCCGATAACTCCGCCAAGGGAGTTAACATACTGGATAAGAGCATCACAGTCAAGAATTTCTGTATCGCAGAAATATGAATTCTGAGTAAGCTGATAGTATGTGTCTCCGCCTTCTGCCTGGAAGTTGTTAACTGCTACTGTGTAGTTTGATGCAGGGTCAAAAGGTTTTCCGTTAACGGTTTTGATTGTTACTCTGCTGCCGGGTTTAGCGGGTGCATAGTATGTTGATTCGGGATACTGTTCACCGTTTTCGTAAGGTACACTTATATCAAGTTTATATTCAATACCTGCTACCTGAGGGAATCCTCCGAGAGTTTCAGGTGTGCAGAATGTAGATGCTTCAAGTACTTCAAGAAGCTGTTCGCCTGTTATTGTTACAAAGCATACATTGTTTCCGAAGGGGAATACAGTAACGAGAGTATCCATTGAAATGTCGC
This sequence comes from uncultured Eubacteriales bacterium, assembly GCA_902406135.1. Classification (GTDB taxonomy): domain Bacteria; phylum Bacillota; class Clostridia; order Lachnospirales; family Anaerotignaceae; genus Metalachnospira. The sequence continues at coordinate 1,135 of CABPCX010000208.1, read as the reverse complement.
CGGGCTCTACTGATGTACGGATTCCGCCGCCGTTTGAAATAGCACAGTCGATTGTTATTCCAAGTTCATGTTCATCAGCGTATTTCTGAGCTGTGTAAAGATAAGCGTCAGCTGTGAAATCACCAAGGTTTGTTTCCTGTGAACGTACAATCTCTTTTGTTCCTTCAAGGGCTACTTCTGTTTTTGCAAATACCTTTGAGTATGCTTCTTTAACTTCAGCTGCGTCGTCAGTTACAAGTTTTGCAACTGCTTCATCAGACTGATTGATGCCTGCTGCATAGTCAGCTGCTGAGATAAGTTTAGCTTCTGCTGCTTTGTCGGCTTCGTTTATAACAACTGTTCCTACGTTAGCAAGATATGAACCTGTGCTTACGATAAGTGTGTCATTAACTTTCATTCCGCCGTCAATAACAGTATGGCTGTGTCCGTCAACGATAAGGTCGATTCCTTTTACAGCTTCAGCAAGGTCAGTTGAACGTCTGCCTGTGCTTTCTTCATCAACACCAAGGTGTGTAAGGGCGATTACATAATCGCAGCCCTGTGCTTTAAGGGCATCTACCTGAGCCTGAGCTTCTTTAAACATATCTTCCTTGTCAAGGAAAGAAACAAGTTTAACGTTGCTGGGGCTTGCTTTTGTAAGTGTTTCGGCTGTATCAAGACCGAATACACCTACTTTATATCCGTCAAATTCAAATACTGCGTTTGCGTCAAAATAAGATTTTCCTGTTTCCTTATTGACTACGTTGGCGTCTATAACCTTTACGCCGGCATCAGTAAGGACTTTCATATTATCAAGGAGTACATCGAAAGAGTAGTCAAATTCGTGATTACCCAGTGAAACTGCATCATATCCCGCAGCAGCAATGTATTCAGCTGCGTTTTTGCCCTGATAGTAGCTTACAAGAGTATTTCCCTGTGAAAAATCTCCGGCATCAAGAAGGAGTACGTCAGCACCCTGTGCCTTGTAATAATCCTTTAAGCCGGCAACACTGGCAATGCCCATGCTTGTTTCGGTCTTTTCATAGTAACCGTGCATATCGTTTGTATGTACGACAACAAGCTTGCCTTCCATCGACGGTGTTTCCTCAGCCATTACAGGTACTGAAAGACCGAGGACCATTACAGCCGCCGTAAG